>CAYUBV010000221.1:0-4854 GCA_964443035.1 uncultured Tangfeifania sp. | reverse complement strand
TTAAAATAATCATCGGCCGAGTTGGCAGGAATGTCCACCAGGGAGGCTTTTTCCCAGATTACCTGTCCATCGAAATCCATTAATTTTAAAATAAGCTCTGCATTTACATTCTCCAGGCGGTCGTTTACAATTCCGGCTTTCAGTTTTAAATCATCGATGTACGGACTTACCAGCACCGGTTCAAATCCCTTTTTCACGTAATACTGCAGGGCTTTCCATTTTTGATAATAATCGGTTGAACTCCACGAAGCCACCGGCCAAACATCGTTCAACTGCCAGTAAAGGCTGCCCATGGTAAAAGGCATGGCGCGGCGGTGTCCTTCCAGCCCGAACTTAATTCCTTCGGCCTGCAACACGTGGTTCACATACAGAAAGGATTCAAAATCCTTTGGTTGCTCGTATTCTTTCAGCATGTAATATTCAATGGTTTCATTGCCGATGGATGAACGCTGGTGAGATTTCATCACATCCGAGTAAATATCATAATCCTGCGGTTCGGCATATTTTTCCACTGTACTCATTTCGGGGAATGACTGGAATCCGTATTCGCTCATGAAACGTGCCAGATGTGTGGCGTAAGTTTCAAAAGGCTCTTTGCCCCACCAAACGCCCCAGTAATGTTCGTCGCCGTTCACCAAATCGGCCTGAACGCCCAAACCTGACGACGGACTCGACCCCCAGTAACTACGCTGCGGATCGAGTTCTTCAACCACTTCGGGAAGTGTTTCATGGAAAATGTCTACATAAGCCTGCCACACTTTCTCAGGAACATCTTCGCCCTGCTCTTCGGCCTGTGATTTCCAGCCCCAGTTGTTCCAGGCGGTAAGAATTTCGTTGTTGCCACACCAAAGCGCAATGCTCGGGTGATTGCGCAGCCTTTTTACGTTATCGATGGCTTCCTGCCTGATGTTTTCCAGAATCGGCTCATTGTTGGGATACATGGCGCAGGCAAACATAAAATCCTGCCAAACCAGTATGCCGTTTTCATCGCACAATTCGTAAAACAAATCATCTTCGTAAACACCACCACCCCAGACACGCAGCATGTTCATGTTCGATTCTTTGGCGGTTTCAATCATGGTGCGGTAATTTTCTTCGGTTACCCGCGGCAGAAACATATCGTTGGGAATATTGTTGGCGCCTTTCATAAATACCGGATGTCCGTTCAGTTTAAAATAGAACGAAATGCCGTATTCGTCTTCTTCCCGCACCAGTTCAAGCGTACGAATTCCAATCCGGGTATCTTCAGAAAATTTGCGCTGACCAATTTTCATTTCCCCGGTAATGTTGTACAAATGCGCTTCGCCCAAACCGTTTGTCCACCATAATTCAGGGTTTTCGATTTCAAAATCCACCGAATATTTATTCACACCTTCCTGTAGCTGAACTTTTTCGCCGGCCAGGGTCGTTCCATCGTTGAATACAGAAAACGTCGCCTTTTCATTTTCTTCTGCTTCCACTTCAAAAACAGCCGTAAACGAAGCCTTTTCATCTGAAACTTCGTGTTGCACAATTTGCAGGTTTTCAATCCGGGCTTCGTCCCAGGCTTTTAAAAGAACCGGTCGCCAGATTCCGCTGGTCACCAGTCGTGGTCCCCAGTCCCAGCCGTAATGATAACCGGCTTTACGGGTGTAAATACTCACACGTTTACCGTCTTCCACCTCGCCGCGTTCGGCCTGGTCGTTTTCGGCCCCGGGATACACAAATTCATTGGCATCGTATTTTTCCAAACCGATTCTTATGGGCGATTTGAACAAAATCCGCATTTCGTTTTCGCCTTCTTTGAGCAACTCTTTTACATTAACCTGCCACTCGCGAAACATGTTATCGGCAGCCAATATCTGCTCTCCGTTAAAAAAAACATCGGCATAGGTGTCAAGGCCCTGAAAATCGAGTTCAACCCTTTCGCGGTCAAGCATATTTTTGTCTGCGGTAAAAGCGGTTTTGTACTCCCAGTCTTCCTTGTCGATCCACTGCACATCGAGTTCGTTGAGCCGGTAATACGGGTCGTCGATTATTTCGTTGTCCATTAAATCGGTATGTACCGTTCCGGGAACGGTTGCGTCCATCCACTCCGTTTCACCTGCCTGGCGGAATTGCCAGTTTTCGTTAATTTCTTTCTGAATCATCAGGTTGGGATTCTTCTCGCTTTTTTGCTGACAGCCCAGGCTGATGGCAAGGACAATCAACATATTTATAAACAATACCTTTTTCATTGACATTTTTTCGGATTTTTTAGCGGCGCTAAATTTCGAAAAACATCTCCATTTACCAAACATTTCCACAAAAAAAACAGCAGGTATTAACATCCTGCCGTTTATCTTTTGCCTCATTATAAACTACTTATTCTTTTTTGCTGTTGAAATATTAAATGGCATATACAGCAAACAACACCTGAATAAACCGGTTGCTATCAGCGGGATTCCCAAAAGCCCCCACCAACTGTCGAACACTACGCCCACAATGGCAATTATCAATCCTAAAATTATTCTGATTAACCTGTCTACCGGACCTACATTACATTTCATATTCTATTAATTTTTTGTTTCTATGGTATTGAACGTAATTTTCAAGTATAGGTTCAAAATTCATCTTCCAAAAGATTACAGGCAGTTTTGAGAAATTTCGGGCATTGGGTTGCAAATACTCCTTCGCGATGCGCTTCGGAGGCGCCTTCCGGAGTAGAAATATCATAACCGGTTAATTTTTTGCAAATCAGGGAACCGTGCTCCTTTTTAAATTTTTCGTTGAATTTTTGAATTGCCTGTTTCGTTTTTGCTTTTGCATCGGGATCGCTGGAGTCGTGTCCGTGCTTCATGCCGATAACCATGTACGAACCGGTGACTGCACCGCAGGTTTCAGCACAGGCCATGCCGCCGCCAAATCCGCTGGCAATTTTGAGGGCGGTTTTTTCATCGAGATCCACATCTTCGGCAAAAAGACTAAAAACGGTTTGTGCGCAGTTAAAGCGGGGAAACTGCTGTTCAACTAAATCTGCTTTTCGCGTCATTTTTTTGTTTTAAAAGTACTTGATTTTCCGGTATTAAAAAAACCCGGAATTTTAGAATTCCGGGTTTTTATTAATTTGTCATTTTCTTCTATTCTTTTCTTAAGTCTCCCCGCCGGCTGGCGGGAGATTTAGAGGGGCTTTGACTTTTTATTCTCCTCTCACTGCAGCCACACCCGGCAGTGTTTTTCCTTCGAGGTACTCGAGCAGTGCGCCGCCGGCAGTTGAAATGTACGACATTCCGTCGGCCAGACCGAATTTATTGACGCAGGCAACCGAGTCGCCGCCACCCACCAGCGAAAATGCACCCTTTTGGGTGGCTTCCCTTATGGCCCTGCCAACTTCTTTTGAACCTTCGGCAAATTTATCCATTTCAAACACACCCACCGGGCCATTCCAAAGAATAGTAGCCGAATTTTCAATCACCTCCCTGAATTTGGCAATGCTGTTTGGGCCGGCATCCAGTCCCTGCCAGCCTTCCGGAATTTCTGTAGCGAGTGTCACCTGAGTATTGGCATCTTCGCTAAAATCGTCGGCTGCCAATACATCGGTAGCCATAATCAGGTTCACCCCTTTTTCTTTGGCCTTTTTTTCGATATTTCTGGCAGTTTCGAGGTAGTCGGTTTCGCAAATTGAATCGCCCACTTCGCCGCCGTTGGCTTTCACAAAAGTATAAGTCATTCCGCCACCCAAAATCAGATTGTCCACTTTGTCGAGCAGATTTTCGATGATGGTAATTTTCGACGAAACTTTGGCGCCACCCATAATCGCTGTCAGCGGGCGTTTTGGTTCTTTTATTACTTTGTCGAGACTTTCCACTTCGCTCTCGATAAGGTAGCCAAACATTTTATCGTTTGGGAAGAATTTTGCGATAACCGCCGTTGATGCGTGCGCGCGGTGAGCAGTACCAAAAGCATCGTTTACCCAGCAGTCGCCGTTTTCAGCCAGCTTTTTGGCAAATTCTTCGTCGCCGCCTTTTTCTCCATCGTGGAAACGCAGGTTTTCCAGCAGCATAACTTCGCCTGGTTTCAGTTCATCAGCCATTTTTTTCACTTCGTCGCCAATACAGTCGGGTGCCATTTTTACTGTGGCACCATCGAGCAGTTCTGAAAGATGATCGACCAGGTGACGCAGCGAAAATTTATCTTCCGGCCCGCCTTTCGGACGCCCGAGGTGGGACATGATAAGCGGTGAACCTCCGTCTTCAATCACTTTTTTGATGGATGGAAGCGCTTTTCGCATTCGTGTATCGTCGGTAATTTCAAGATTATCATTTAAAGGAACATTAAAATCGACGCGGATCAATGCCTTTTTGCCTGAAAAATCGTAGCTCTGAATTGTTTGCATATCTTTTCTATTTTTTTGTTTTCTATAAGTAATCAAAGATAAAAAATTAAATCCGCAAGAAACAGCCAATTTTTCAGGCATCAGATAATTTAATGTTCCGATCAAATTAAAAGACCCGGTAAACGGAAGCATTTTTCATCTTCAGAAAAATAATTGAAATTTGAGATTTGGAACTTGTTGTTTCAGGCTTTAAAAGTTTATTTTTGGGGAATGTTTTTCAAAGATGTAATTGGTCAGGAAGAGATTAAAAAGCGGCTGGTTCGCTCGGTAAAAGAGGAACGGATTAGTCATGCACAACTGTTTACCGGCCCCGAAGGAACCGGGAAACTGGCTTTGGCGCTTGCATTTGCGCAGTATGTTTCGTGCCGCAACCGGGGCACAACCGATTCATGTGGCGAATGCCCCTCGTGCCGGAAATACCAAAAACTGGCGCACCCTGACCTGCATTTTGTTTTCCCGGTTTTTCCCACCAAAGAATTCAAAAAACCGGTGAGCGACGA
>CAYUBV010000220.1:2094-4867 GCA_964443035.1 uncultured Tangfeifania sp. | reverse complement strand
TGTAGCTTATTTCATATTCTTTGGCAACTTGGGCTGATTTTAATTGACTGGCAATTACTGATGAAAATACAATGGTTGTATCACCGTTTTCGGTATCAACATCTCCGTCTAAATCCGAATTATCTTCATCTGCTTTTTTTGAAAGTCGCAGTTCAATTGTTTTTTTGCCTTCGTTATTTAGCTGAAAACCTTTGGTCAGGGTATTGTACCCATCCACTTCCACATTTACTGCATATTTAAACGGATTATTTTTCGAGATTTCCACGTTCGGATCAACTGTCAGTTCAAGTTGTCCCTGCGTGGTTACAAACTCTGTTTTTTTCTCACCGGAAAAGGTTACAATGTCGTTGCCGTTTTCGCCTGAAAAACGCAGGGTGGCAGGTGCGGTAATTGTCGAGCCGTCCGAGGCATCGATCAATTTATAGGTCAGCCGTGTGTTGAAAAAGTTGAAGTCGATAATCAGCAAACTAATATCGTCGCCGGTTTCTTTGTCTTTCAACGGGTTGTCGAGATAATCGCTGCAGCCGGTCAGCAATGCTGTAATTAGAAGAAGAAAGGCTGTTTTTATGTGAAAAGATTTTTTAGTTGTCATCTTTTAAATTTTAAGTGGTACTATTTAAAAAAGCCTCACGGCAATATCAAATTTTGCTACCGGATAGTATTTATAAACTGAAAATTGTTCTTCAAGGTATTTTTCCCGGCCATGTACTTCATTTGAAGTAGGTACCAACAGGCCGGTTGTTTCAAGCGTAACATCAGGGTTTCCAATGTAAAATAAACCTGTTTCAAAATTGTAGCTCACCCGTTTCGACTTTCCGAAAAATTTCCGGAATCCGACTGCCAGGTAGGGTGAAGTTTTTAATTCAGGTTCGAAATAAATATTGAAATCTCCTACATCAGAAGCTGGAATTGTAATGTCGCCGTATGGCAAGTTGCTAACTGCGTACCCCATCACTTCGGGTTGGAATTTATTGGCAATTACTCCACCTGAAATATAAAGACTTTTTGTGTAAAACCAGTCGGCCAGCAAAAATAACCCGCCGGTGGTATAATTCAAATCAGCAGCAAAATCGATGTCTTTTTCCGTGAATGAGAAAGTTCGGTTGATTCCGAGTGTTTCATACCCTGCCTTAAAAGTAAAATGCTTGTTTAAAATGTATTTAATATTCAATCCGAGTCCGTTGGTGGATGCCTGGCCCCCGGCATAAAAGCCTGAAGTTTTAACAACAGATTGTTCTGCCAGCGCATTTTCCTGGGCCAGCGCAGGTACCAATCCGCCAAAAAACAGAAGTATCAAGATTGTAAAAAATCGTTTTTTCATTCGTGCAGATAAAAATGTTTCAATACCGACAGGTAAAAGTACAATTATCAACTGTTAAAACTGAGGTATTGTTGTTGCTTTTTGAATAAGTCTTTCATTTTCAGCAAAAATGGAATCTGCTTTCAGAAAAAGTGCGGGTGTGATTCAGCATTTTGGAAATTTGGTATAAAACTTGTAAAATATCGTTTCTCAAAAATGAAAAATACATTTAAAATAATAGTTGTACTGATTGTTCTTGGGTTTGGTTGCTCAAAGAAGAAACAAAATCCGGCGGATTTTAAAAAAATTGTTCTGAAAAAGAACGAAAACGTGGAAGTACTTTCGCGGTTTGTGTCTGAGCTGGAGTACATTGATTTACAATATCCTGCGGATTCACTTATTGGTCCCATCGAAAGTTTAAAACTTCTGGGAAACAACATCATTGTTAAGCAACGCAATGCCGGGAATTTCAGTTACCTGAGGTTTTCGGAGGACGGTGAGTTTTTAAATAAAATCGGGCCCGGCAGTGAAGATGGGGCGCTGCAAACTCCCCGGGATATTTTAAAATACGACGATAAGTTTGCTGTTTGGGATGAGGGCGGTGTTCACGCACTTTCAGAATCGGGAAATTACATCGGGAAAATAGTTGATACCCGACAAACCGGGAACAGTTTTTTTTACTCGCTGGATAATTTTTACTTGTTTCATGAATCAAATGGCCCGGGATATCTTTCAAAATATTCACGGAATGGCAAATTGTCGGAAGTCTATAAAGCTGGAAATAAACAGGCTGATGACCTGAATTATTCGCGGGTGATAGAAATGGTGGAAGACAGTTTTCACCTGTTTTCACCCGTAAACGATACTGTTTTTGCTTTTTCCCGGGAACAACTTTCACCAAATTATTTAATTGAAGGTGAGCAGTATCCCACACTTGCAAACGCTTTGAAGAAAATAAATGATTTTGATGAAACTGATAAATTAAAATACCTTCATAACAATAAGCACTGGGTAATTAAGCGGTACCTCGAAAATCCGAATTTTATCTTCGTGGTTTACCGGCTCGCATCAGATTCTCATTACCTGATAATTCGGAAATCTGACTGGAAAACGACTTATTTTGAGCGTGCCATAAACGACATCGATGGCGGAATATGGGATTATCCCATGTACCTTTCTGACGAAGATGAATTGTATATTCCGTTGGGGACCCACCAGATTGCAGGTCATAAAATGCTGAATAAAAAACGGTTTGGTTTTGATGATGTGATTAAAAGGAACCTTGAAAATCAGAGTCCGGTAATCATGAAGTGTAAGTTAAAGTAAAGGAAAAACTGAACTTCACAGGGAAAATGCTGCCTGTGTTTAATTATTTAAGGACATTTCTTTTTTTGAAGTCAGAATTTTTGAGGGATTCCCGCTCAAACAGAAATTTCTTTTTTATAAATCAGTTCGTTAGTTTTGCTAAATGAA
>CAYUBV010000220.1:0-1994 GCA_964443035.1 uncultured Tangfeifania sp. | reverse complement strand
TTTAAAGTAGCCTCGGAATATAAACCCACTGGAGATCAGCCGGAAGCAATCAGGCAACTTGCTGAAGGAATTGAGAATGGCGATCGGTTTCAGACGCTTCTCGGTGTTACCGGGTCGGGTAAAACTTTTACCGCTGCCAACATGATTGAAAAAGTGCAGCGGCCTACTTTGATTCTGAGCCACAACAAAACGCTGGCTGCCCAGTTGTATGGCGAAATGAAGCAGTTTTTCCCCGATAATGCCGTGGAGTATTTTGTTTCGTACTACGATTATTACCAGCCGGAGGCCTACCTTCCAACCACCGATACGTACATTGAAAAAGACCTTTCCATTAACAAGGATATTGAAAAACTGCGGTTGAGCACTACTTCTTCGCTTCTTTCCGGCAGGCGCGATGTGGTTGTAGTTTCATCGGTTTCGTGTTTGTACGGAATCGGGAATCCGGAGGATTTTCATGCCAATATTACTGAGTTGAAGGTTGGACAACCTGTTTCCCGAAATGCCATGCTCCGTCATTTGGTTGATGCACTTTATTCGCGCGCTGAAGTGGACTTTCAGCGGGGTAATTTTAGGGTGAAAGGCGACACTGTAGATATTTTTCCGGCCTATGCCGACACCGGAATCAGGATTGTTTTCTGGGGCGATGAAATTGAGGAAATTTCGAGCTTCGATCCTTTAACCGGCCAGACTTACGGCCAAATGGATGAAGTGGTTATTTATCCGGCCAACATTTTTGTGACCACAAAATCGCGGATGAATTCGGCCATTAAGCAAATCCAGGATGATTTGGTGGCGCAGATCGATTATTTTCAGGAAATTGGGAAAAATCAGGAAGCCAAACGCATTGAGGAGCGAACCGAGTACGATTTGGAAATGATGCGCGAACTGGGCTACTGTCCGGGAATCGAAAATTATTCGCGTTATTTTGACGGACGCAGTCCGGGCTCCCGGCCGTTCTGTCTGCTCGATTATTTTCCTGACGATTTTTTATGTGTTATCGACGAAAGCCACGTTACTATCCCGCAAATCAGGGCCATGTATGGCGGCGACAATTCACGAAAGACAACATTGGTGGAATTTGGGTTTCGCCTGCCTGCTGCTATGGATAATCGTCCGCTGAAGTTTGAAGAATTTGAAAGTGTAGTGAACCAGGTGGTTTATGTTAGCGCCACGCCTGCCGATTACGAACTGGCTAAATGCGAGGGCGTGGTGGTGGAACAGATTATCCGGCCAACCGGTCTGCTCGATCCAATTATTGATGTGCGGCCCAGCACCAACCAGATTGACGATTTGATGCACGAAATCCACCTGCGCATCGAAAAAAATGAAAGAGTGCTGGTTACCACGCTTACCAAAAGGATGGCCGAAGAACTTTCGAAATACCTGCTCAATATGGGAGTGAAAACACGCTACATTCACTCGGATGTGGATACCATGGAGCGGGTGGAAATTATGGAACAACTGCGCAAAGGAGAGTTCGACGTGCTCGTGGGAATTAACCTCTTGCGCGAAGGGCTCGATTTGCCGGAGGTATCGCTGGTTGCTATTCTCGATGCCGACAAGGAAGGGTTTCTCCGTTCGGAACGTTCGCTTACCCAGACAGCCGGCCGCGCTGCCCGTAACCTGAACGGCATGGTAATTATGTATGCTGATAAAATTACAAATTCGATGCAGCGTACCATCGATTCCACCAACTACAGGCGTGAAAAACAGTTGAAATACAACGAGGAAAATAACATAGTTCCGACCCAGATTATTAAACCCACGCGCGAAATTATTGGTTATGAATACCGGAGCGGCAAAAAACCGGAAGAATATGCCGGTGCAATCCAGCCTGACGTTGCTGCCGATCCGGTGGTGCAGTACATGAGCCCCGAAGGATTGGAAAAAGCCATTGCCAAAATTAAAAAACAGATGAAAGCCGCCGCCAAAGAACTCGATTTTATTGAGGCCGCCCGCTTGCGCGACGAAATGTTTGCATTTGAGAAACTGCT
>CAYUBV010000219.1:0-4867 GCA_964443035.1 uncultured Tangfeifania sp. | reverse complement strand
ACCGCATCATCGAACTCACTCCAAACGGCATCATCGACAAACTGATGGATTACGACGATTATGTTTCAGATGACAGGATTAAGGAACTGAGGGAGAAAATGTACAAGTAAAACAAGATTTTATCACTTTTGTAATTCCGGCTCAGTGCAGGTGTTCTACTCATTTTTAACACAACGAACGGAAAATCCAAAACTTTTTGCCAAATCCGAGCCTCCACGGAATATCATACAATTGTTATAAATGGGCCCAAATCTGGAGGAAAAGGCTTAAAGGTCATGTTTGGTATCAATATTATTATTTATCATTGGTAAATTTTTTCAAAAAACAGTTTTAATAATATCAACCTTGATTTACAGTCACTTAAAAGCCAAAAATGAAAACCTTCGTATTTGCAATCCTGATGGTATTGGTCCTGTCAAAGGCACATTCTCAAAGCACCTTAACCCAAACGGTCAGGGGTTCAATTAAAGATGCCAATTCAAAAACTCCGTTAATCGGAGCAACCATTATTGTTGAAGGCAGCGTTCCGGTAACAGGTACTACCGCCGACTCAGACGGGGAATTCCTCCTGGAAAAAGTTCCCGTAGGCAGGCATAATTTTAACGTAAGTTATATGGGTTATGAGCCGCTTACAGTTTCGGAGATTCTGGTTGGTTCAGGAAAGGAAGTTGTGCTGGATATTGAACTTGAGGAAACTACGCAGTCGCTTAACGAGGTGGTAATAAGTGCAACTACCAATAAGGACAAACCTGTAAATTCAATGGCAACAGTAAGCGCACGTACTTTCAGCGTTGAAGAAACCAGCCGTTATGCAGGCGGATTGGATGATCCTGCCCGCCTGGCCTCTGCTTTTGCAGGTGTTGCCACAACTCAGACAACAAACAATGCAATTATAATTCGTGGGAATTCACCCAGAGGAGTATTGTGGCGAATAGAGGGTGTTGATGTGCCGGCAGCCTTTCATTTCCCAAATGTCGATTTTGTTGGCGGCGGCGGTTATACCGTATTAAGCAACCAGATGCTCCGCAATTCCGATTTCTACACAGGAGCATTTCCGGCTGAATACGGAAATGCCGTTTCAGGTGTATTTGATATTAAAATGCGAACCGGAAACTCAGAAAACAGAGAATTTACCGCCGGAATCGGAACGAGTGGTATTGATTTTTCGGCAGAAGGGCCATTTGTACAAGGGAAAAAGTCAACCTATCTGTTCAATTATCGATACTCAACCCTCGCTCTTTTGGGTAAGTTGACAAATTTTCCGAATATCCCAACCTTTCAGGATTTAACCTTCAAATTCGAATTTCCTGTAACAGGTGCCGGAACATTCTCTTTTTGGGCTATGGCTGCCGGTGATACCAACATAAAGGAAGCGGATTCCGACACCCTGAACTGGAAAACCGATTACGATCGTACGGGTCAGGATTATTTCAACCGCTTTGGGGCAATCGGGCTTTCGCACCGAATCTCATTTGGAGGAACAACCTATTTTCACACAACACTTAGTGCTGATGGTATGCGGTACGGAATGGACAAAACAGAATATACATTTGATTCACAATTACTTCCAACCGATTATATTAAAAGCACCGAGGGAAAATATACGTTCAGGTCAACTGTGAACCATAAGCTGAGTCAAAAGATCAACACGCGAACCGGAATAACCATAAACAGCTTATTTTTCGACAATACGCTAAAAAAGGCATTCAGGGACAGGCCTGAAGACATGCTTACCTTTGTTGACAACAGCGGAACAGGTTTTTCGATTCAGGCATTTTCCCAGTTCAAAATCGACCTTCTGCCTAACCTGTCAACCACTATTGGCTTTCACACAATGTATCTCGATATTAACAATAAAGCAACGTTCGAACCCAGGGCAGGATTAAGCTGGAATGTTTCAAAAAACGACGGGCTGAGTTTTGCCTATGGCCTGCATTCGCAAATGGAAGAGTTACGCACCTACTATTCGATGGTTGACAATAACGGCAATACAGAAATGCCAAACAAATACCTCGATTTTATGAAATCGCATCATTTTGTTGTGGGGTACAGCCGAAAAGTGACGGATGCCATGCGAATTATGATTGAACCTTATTACCAGGTAATGGAGGATATACCTGTGTATGCAAACAGTTCCTTCTCCATTATTAACATCACTTCCAACTGGGCAATCAACCGCGAACTGGAAAATACAGGAACCGGGAAAAACCATGGCATTGATGTTACTGTTGAGCGATTTCTGAAAGACGGCTACTATTGGCTGTTCACCGCATCAATATTCGATTCGAAATATGCAGGTAGCGACGGAACAGAATACAATACCACCTTTAACAGAGGAAAAGTGCTGAACCTGCTTGCCGGGAAAGAGTGGATGATTAATAACAGGAATATTCTTGGAATAAGCGCTAAAGTCACACGCATGGGAGGCTTGAGATATACTCCGGCATTGTACGATGAATCAATAGCCGCAAAAAGATACATACCGGATCAGTCACGATCATTTGCCGCACAATTCCCTTCATCAACCGTAGTAGATCTTTCATTCACATACAGGGTTAACAGAGATAACCATACCGGAATCTGGTATATTATGATGAAAAATGCGCTGCTGCAACCCGATTACGGTAATCCTTACTACGACTTCATTTCAAAAGATGTAATTATCGATCAAATGAAAATACCCTTCCCGCATATAGGATATAAGATTGAGTTTTAGTGTTACAGACAGCCAGTTTATCAATGTTGGGTGTGTCGTAAAACGAAGCCGGGTAGTTGCATTTTACATCGGCCCACCCAGGTTGTCGGCCAGGTCATGATCCGGTTTGTATCTCTTAAGTGCCGAATTCAATAAAATTAACTTCTGAATGTTTTGCGGGGAGCTGGTATTTTCCCCGTTTGAAAAGAAAAGTACCGTTGCGAAAGGTAACTGTAACCCACCACAACTATAGTGGTTACAGCTTTTGCTGGTGTGGCATACATTCCCGCAAATTCCACAAAAAATTTCAGGAAAACATAGTTCAGAAAAATGGCGCCGGCAACTGTTAGCCCGTAACGGATCAATTGAATCCTGCCCCTGATTTCAGAAGCTGTAAAAGTGACGTATTTTGCGAATATAAATCCGGATGTGAAAGTTATCGGAAAAACAATTAAAAATGCGGCAATGTGCGGACTGATGGCAACAAATCCCAACTCGATGATTTGTTTGTCGAGAATGTAGTTGTAGAAAATAAAAAAAAGAAATACATCGAAAACCATATTGGCACCGCCTGTGGCACCATACCTGAAAATTTCACGGGGAATAAACTTTAAAAACGGAAAATAGAAAAAGTCGATTATCCGGATAATTAAATCCCTTACTTTGCGCATTAAATTCAACATTGCAGAAATTTTTCCCTTATCGTCATACAAAGAAACAATTTTCATTTGAAAAAAACATTCATTTTTAATTTTTGTAACTTTGAAACAAATTCTGAAAGCTGATAATTAATAGATTGTTTTTACTAATCCTCCGGCGGTTTCCGCAACTCTTTCTTTTGTCCTTGTTTCTTTTTGTTTTCAATGCGCTTAAGTTTCGATGCCTTGGTCGGTTTGGTTTTAATTCGCTTTTTGGGAGGTGTCAGCGCTTTCTCAATCAGCTCAAAAAATTTCTGCGTCACTTTTTCCCTGTTTCGCCACTGTGTTCTTTCCGCAGAAGATTTCAGCACCAGTTCACCTGAGGTGGTAATCCGGTTTTTAAGTTTTGAAAGCAGCCGCTGTTTTTGAGTTTCAGTAAGTGCCTGAGATTCATTTACCGGGAAACGCAATTCCACTTTTGTGCTCACCTTGTTTACATTTTGTCCGCCCGGTCCGCCTCCGCGACTGGCTGAAAATGTTACTTCAGGTAAAATTTGCTCTTTTTGGGATTGCGAAAGTTTCATAATCGGTTAACTCGTTTTACTGATGGTTTCCAGTTTTTTACGATCGATAATTTCAATGTTTTTGCCTTTGAGTTTTATCAATCCCTCTTTTTCAAATTCTTTCAGGAATTTAATGGCGCTTTCAGTTGAAACGGATGCAAAATCTGCAATTTCCTGCCGGGTGAGGAACTGGAAAACGTTTTCTTTCAGAAATTCTTCCTCCGAAAGATACAGCAGGCCTGAAGCCAGTTTCCCGCGCATCTGTTTGTATGAGATGTTTTTTATGACTTCCAGTAAATGCCGTTCATTGCGGTAATTTTTTGAAGTAACCTCCAGTGCAAATTCCGGGTTATTCAAAAGAATTTTTTTCAGGCTCTCTTTTTCAATCATGCAAATCACAGAATCTTTCAGCGCCTGCGCTGAGTATGTATGAATATTCTCGCCGAAAATAGATGAAAATGCCAAAAATTCGCCGGTTTTGGCCAGGCTCAGATTTATCTGTTTTTCAAAACCGGTTTGCAGGTAAACTTTTACCAGCCCTTTTACTACATACAAAACATACGGAGCAAAAGCTCCCTGCTTGAAAATGGTTTCGCCTTTCAGGTAAGTAATCCGGGTTTTGTTTTCAGTAATGTTTCCCATCACTCCCGGAAGTTGCCCCATTAGGTTTTCCATCGATTTTATATCGTCTGTATTTTTTGTTTTGCTGTCGCTCATTTCAATGTTTTTGAAACGGTACAAAAGTACCAAAAACTAACCAAACTGTCTGGCGACAGGAAAAAAACTGAAATAATACAGTTTTACTGCTTTCGCATCGCAGTCCCGTTTTCTTTCAGGGAAAAACGGGCCACGCTATCTTTGTCACATAAATTTTTTAAAGATGAAACGAGTTGCCATACCAGTATCAGATAAACATTTAAGCGAATATTTCGGGGAATGCCAGCACTACGAAATATTCGAGGTTGACGGGA
>CAYUBV010000218.1:2736-4868 GCA_964443035.1 uncultured Tangfeifania sp. | reverse complement strand
ATTATGGGAAAACCGGCAGCAAGAATAACAGATATGCATGTTTGTCCGATGGTTACGGGCACAGTTCCACACGTGGGGGGACCAGTATTACCACCGGGTGAACCAACGGTACTGATTGCCGGAATGCCCGCCGCGCGGGTGGGCGACATGGCCACCTGTACCGGCCCGCCCGATTCCATTGTAATGGGCTCGGCAACAGTGCTTATCGGCGGAATGCCGGCAGCAAGAATGGGCGATACAACGGCGCACGGCGGAACAATTATAGCAGGCGCCCCGACTGTTTTAATCGGCGGTTAATGGAAGTGGGTTATTTGCGGAATAAAATGAATTAAATTATGGAAACAGGAAAATCATTTTTGGGACGCGGATGGAGTTTTCCACCGGAATTTAAAAAAGAGACAAAGGCGATGAAAATGCTTAAAGACGAATCCGATATTGAAAGCAGCCTCGAAATTTTGCTTTCCACCCGGTTGGGCGAACGGATTATGGTACCTGGCTACGGTTGCAATCTCGAGGAGTTGTTATTCAGTCCATTAAATCTTTCAGTAAAAACGTACATCATTGATTTGATAAAAACAGCCATTTTGTATCACGAACCACGCATCGATGCAAAGAGAATTCAAATCGATCCGGCTGAAGAACTCAACGGCGTCCTGCTCATCAACATCGAATACATTATTCGTTCCACCAATTCGAGGAGAAATATGGTTTATCCTTTCTATAAGGAAGAAGGAAGTTAATTTAACAAGGGGTTGCCCGGATGGATGCCTTTGGCACAACCCCTTGTTGGAAAGAAAAAAAAGATTTATGGCAAACTGCGGAAAAGAAATATTACTGGCACGCGAAGGAACAGAACAGCAGCAACGGTTTATCGATGCACTTGATCCGGCTTATTTCAAACTGAATGATTTTGAATTAAAAGACTGGATGAAGTTTGCCTACCGGTTCGCTGAGCATGTGAATTATTTCAGCACGGCAAACGCAGAAAAGCCTTCGGGCAACTGGCAGGATTTTTTCAAAAGCGACAGCGAGCTGGAGGATTTCCTGAAAAATGTTGAAGAAAGCAAAAATATTACGCCGCACCTTGCGCTGTTTGTCAGTTTTGTAAAACTTATCGGATTCACTCAAAAACGGTTTAATAACCTCACCAAACGGCACCTTGATTTTTATTACCGCAATATTCTGAAAATTGAGAAACTGCCTGCTACGCCGGACAAAGTGCACGTGATTTTTGAACTCGCCAAAAACAGCGTGGACGAAAAAATTACTGAAGGAACCAAACTCGATGGCGGAAAAGATGCAAGCGGCACAAAACGAATCTACAAAACAGAGGAGGAACTTATTGCAAACCAAATAAAAGTTACCTCACTGAAAAGTGTTTACAACGACCACGATAACGAAAAAATTAAAGCGGCATCGCAGGCAAATTCATACGATGGTGCGGGAGGCGATTTCCCGGATAACGATGTGGAATGGTGGCCGTTCGGTTATTACGGCGATGAAAAATACCCGGAATTACCCGATGCCAAAATTGGGTTTGCTGTTTCCGGCGAAATTCTGGAACTGCAGGAAGGCGAGCGAAATATTCAGATATCGGTTGAATTTGACTCAGCTTTGAGTGGCGCTTCCCAAAAAACTTTGACTGATAACCTTGAACTATTCTATAGCGGTGAGAAAGAATGGCTCGGACCGTTTGTTCCTGAAAAAAGCATCAGTATAGATGATACTGAAAGTTTCACAACCGATCTGAATTCATTAAAAAAGAAAGTAACGCTGGCTTTTCAGATTCCGAAAGAAAAAGAAGCCGTTGTAAAATATGATTCAAAAGTTCTGGGTGAAAACTTTTCGGCCCGATTTCCGGTTTGCAGGGTTTTGATAAAAACTGAAAAACCGGAAGGACATGCATTGTACCGAAAACTGATTGAAAATGAAGTAAAAACATTATCCGTTGATGTGAATGTGCGCGATGTAAAAAGCGTCCTGCTCGAAAGCGATATCGGAACACTTAATCCTGAAAAACCATTCTATCCGTTTGGTACGCAACCGGTGAAAAATTCCAATTTTTACATCGATTACCCCGAGCTTTTCAAAAAAGAGTGGACCAAACTAAATGTAAAATTCGACTGGAAAAA
>CAYUBV010000218.1:0-2636 GCA_964443035.1 uncultured Tangfeifania sp. | reverse complement strand
CCGAGCTTTTCAAAAAAGAGTGGACCAAACTAAATGTAAAATTCGACTGGAAAAATACACCCGACAGTTTTGTTGATTTGTATTATGCGTACAAAGAAAAATTTCGTTACCGGCTGAAACCTGTTGACTACAATGTCGGATCATATATTTCTTTACATGAAAATATTGAGCAGGCGACACTTATCCAAAATGTAAAGGACAAATTTGGAATTTTTAGCGATGCAGTTTCCGACAAACGTTCCGAAATAAATCTTTCGGATTACCAGCAAATTGTTCAGAACGCCGAGTATTTTAAAGCAAAAGTTGAAATTCAAAATAAGGAAGAGTGGCAAACAACAGAACCGGATCTAACGCTTTTTATTTCTGAAGATTCAGGTTTTGCCGGTAATTTTTCAGTTGAAAACGAAGGTTACGAAACAGACAAAAACGGCCCGGTGCGGTTGTCGCTCAACCAATCGTTTTTGCACGAACTGTTTCCCAGGATTTATGCAGTTGCATTCAGCGGCGACGAGGTAAAAGAATCGCTGATTCCGAATGAACCTTACACCCCAATGGCCGAAAACGTTTTGCTCAGCTATTCAGCAAAAACCTCTGCCAAATTGGACAAAACACAATATTCCGAAAATGAATTGATGCTGTTCCATGAGCATCCGTTCGGGCAATCGGAGGAACATACTTACCTGAAAAATCAACAGGGATTTTTACCGGAAGCCGGTAAAAAAACATTTGTTATTCCCACTTACTGCAAGGGAGGCGAGTTGTATATCGGTCTGGAAAATGTAAAAACATTGCAAACGGTTTCGTTGCTCGTACAGGTGCTCGAAGGCAGCGAAAATCCGCAGGCCGAATCCTTCACCGGCAAACAAAAAGTGGAATGGTCGGTTTTGTGCAGCAACGAATGGAAAGCGCTCGATTCCAAATCCATGATTGCCAATGAAACCGATAATTTCCTGAAATCGGGCATTATAAAATTTTCCATCCCAAAAGAAGCAACCACAAATAATTCACGTTTACCGTCAGGAAAAGTGTGGGTAAAGGCAAAAACGCATAAAAGTTACGATGCCGTATGCAAAGTTATTTCCATTCAGGCACAGGCGGTAACAGCAGAATTTGAAAATAACGACAACGAATTATCACATCTCGAAAATGGCCTTCCGGCAGAAACAATATCAAAACTGGTTCAGCGGTTGTCATCCGTAAAAAATGTAAATCAGCCATTCAGTTCGTTTGGCGGAAAACCGGAAGAAAGCGATGCCAAATATTACCGCCGGATCAGCGAACGATTGCGGCATAAAAACCGCGCCATCACACTGTGGGATTACGAACACCTCGTGTTGCAGGAGTTTCCTGAAATCCACAAAGTGAAATGTTTGAACCACACTTCCGGGAATTCATTTCTTTCACCCGGAAATGTGCAGCTCGTGGTTATTCCGGATATCGTCAATCAAAATGTATTCGACATTTACCAGCCGCGGGTGAGCAAAGCCACGTTAAATAAAGTTCAGGAATTTGTCAATAAACTGAATACGCTGCATGTAAATGCAGTGGTTATCAATCCCGATTACGAAGAAGTGACAGTGGAGTTGAAGGTGAAGTTTCACCAGGGATACGACGAAAATTATTACAAAAATGTGTTGAACGACGACATTACCAAACTGCTCTCACCGTGGGCTTTTGAAAAATCCGCCCGCATTCGGTTCGGAGTGGTTCTGCACCGCAGCGTGGTTATCAATTACATCGAAGAACTGGAGTATGTGGATTACCTGAAAGATGTAAAACTAAAAAAAGATACCGAAACCGGATTGAAAAATGTGTCGCCTTCCAGTCCGCGCGCCATTCTTGTTTCGGCAAAAAAACACGACATCAGCACAGATTTGGAAGGTTGCAAAACAATAATTGAAACCGAAGAAACATGCCAGACTTAAAGAAACATATCACCATACCAAAAAATATTGCTTCCGGCGACGATCTGGATTATGAATTCCTGCGCAAAAAAGGACAGGAATACATCGAACAACTTGCCGGTGATATCTGGACGGATTTTAACGAGCATGACCCGGGAATTACGATTCTCGAAATGCTGGCGTACGCACTCACCGATTTGGGCGCCCGCATTGAAATGCCGCTGGAAAATCTGCTGGCACCGGAAGACGGCTCACCCGGAACGATTGAAGAGCAGTTTTTCAACGCGTCGGAAATTCTGCCTTCCAATCCGGTGAACGAAGCCGATTACCGCAAGCTCTTTATCGACATTGAAGGCGTAAAAAACTGCTGGCTGAAACCGTATAAAAAAGCCGTTCATGTTGATTGTAAAAACGATAAGCTTTCCTACAATTCTGATGATTTCAAGGATACACACGAAGATTTTAAAAAGCAGTTTGAATTGAAGGGGTTGTACTCAATAATTGTAGACTACGAGGATTCCGAAGAGGAAAAATGTACGTGTGAAGAAACTGAAGAAACAATTCACGAAGAAATTGATAACGAAATCAGAAAACGTTTTCATGCCAACCGGAATTTGTGTGAAGATTTGGTGAATATTTCGAAAGTGGAAACACATCCCGTTAAAGTTTGCGCACACCTCGAAGTTGAACCGGAAGCCGATGAGGAACTGGTTCATGCAAAAGTGCTGAACA
>CAYUBV010000217.1:0-4879 GCA_964443035.1 uncultured Tangfeifania sp. | reverse complement strand
ATAATAACAATGCGTTCTCGATGAATGTAACAATTCCACCCAATTGTCAATCAGATGTCTATATTCCATTAAAATTCTCGGGTTTTTCACTTTCCCTTAACGGGGAAGCAATTCAGGGAAAGGAAGTGGAAAATCATGTAATGGTGAACAAGGTTGGACCGGGCACTCATTTTTTTGAACTAACGAAAAATTAAAACAAAGGAATATGAATTTAAAGAACAGCAACTGGTTTTATATTTTATTGATTATAATGCTCTTATCGAGTAGTTACGGTAAAGCCACTGATAATTACAGAACTGAATTTAACGTTTCCTATAACCAGATGAAAGAAGACTTTCAAAATCCCCCTGCGCAATATGGTGTAAACTGCTGGTGGTGTTGGCTTAATGGCAATGTAAACAAGGCCGCAATAACTAAAGATTTGGAGGCCATGAAATCCCGTAATTTCCAGGGAGCGATGGTTTTTGATGCCGGAGGGCATAATCAAAGGGGAAATCATGATATCCCGGCAGGTCCTTTGTTTGGTTCGGATGAATGGAACGAACTGTTTGTTTTTGCCCTGGACGAAGCGAAAAGACTTGGACTGGAAATAGGATTTAATATCCAAAGCGGTTGGAATTTGGGTGGACCTCGTGTAACACCGCAATACACAGCAAAACAGATTACTTATTCCGAAGTAAAAATTTCAGGCAACAAAAATGTTTCTTTGAAATTAGAGTTGCCACAAACAAGAAGAGATTTTTACCAGGATATTACGGTTTTGGCGTTCCCAATTAATGGTGACCAAAAAACAAACAAGGTTATTACTGATCTTGATTTGAAACTGGGGTACCACGAACTTGGGGGTTCTGCCCCTGATACCCGTTTTTTATTGACCAATTCATCTGCGGACAGCAGAAATTCAGAAGATAATTCCGGTTATATTGTATCAACGCAGGATGTTCTGGATATTTCATCTCAAATGGATGCAAATGGCAACTTAAGCTGGCAGGCTCCCGAAGGAGAATGGAGTATTTTACGTATTGGTTATACCTGCACTGATTCCCATGTTTCCACCTCAAGCGGCGACTGGCAGGGTAGTGTTTTGGATTACATGAGCAAGGAAGCTTTTGATTTTTACTGGAACGATGTGGTGGAACCTATTTTCAACGCTGCCGGAGATCATGTGGGTGCCACGCTTAAATACATGGAAACCGATAGCTGGGAATGTGGCGGAATGAACTGGACAGATAAGTTTGCTGAAGAGTTCATACAATACCGGGGATACGATTTAAAAAATTACTTACCAATTGTGGCTGGTTACGTTGTTGATGACATTGAAACTTCGAATGCTTTTCTGGCTGATTTCAGAAAAACACTGGGCGACCTGGTAGCTTATAATCATTACGCAGTTTTTCAGGAATATGCACATAAACATAACATGGGAATTCAGCCTGAATCTGCCGGGCCTCACGCTGGTCCGTTGGATGGAATAAAGAACTACGGATTCAGCGATATTGTGATGAGCGAATTCTGGTCGCCTTCACCACACAGGCCCAGACCGGAAAATCGTTTTTTCTTAAAACAGGCTTCATCTGCAGCGCACATCTACGGGAAAAAGATAGTAGGAGCCGAATCGTTTACCACTATTGGGCCACACTGGAACGATGAATTGTGGCACGACCAGAAATCATCCTTCGATCACGAAATTTGTGCAGGTTTGAATCGTATGTACTTTCATACTTTTACAAGTTCACCACCTGAAATGGGATTGCCCGGTCAGGAGTATTTTGCCGGAACCCACGTAAATCCGCAGGTTACCTGGTGGGAACAGTCGGGGGCTTTTATCGATTATATGCACCGCACTCAATCAGTTGTACAAGAAGGGAATTTTATAGCCGATGTGCTCTATTATTATGGCGACCATGTTCCCAATGTATTTCCACATAAGCATGCTGACCCGGCAGGAGCAATGCCCGGTTTTGATTACGATGTGACCGATGAAACCATATTTCTGCAACTAAAAGTAGAAGATGGAAATCTTTTGGTTCCCGGCGGTGTGAAATATCGGATTTTGGTTTTACCTGACCATAAAGTATTGTCGATGGCTGTACTGGAAAAAACAGAGGAGTTATTACAACAAGGAGCAACGATAATTGGATATAAACCTGAAGAATTGGTGAGTTTGGTTGGAGAAACAGAAGCTCAAAAAGAATTTAACGAACTGGCTGATAAAATTTGGGGAGAACAAACTTCAGAAGAGGGCGAAAAAGAATATGAAAGTGGAATTGTTGCCTGGGGAATGACTGCAAGAGAGTATCTTTTATCGAAGGAGGTTCCTGCAGATTTTGATATTCTGGAAAGCGACAGCAAAACCGACTTCGATTACATTCATTATACCATTGGTGAAAGCGATGTCTATTTTGTTTCCAATCAAACCACTGAAAGACAAAAAATTAATGCCCGGTTTCGGGTTTCCGGAAAACAACCTGAATTGTGGGATGCACTGACGGGTGAAATTCGCGAAGCCAAAGCTTTCTCCCAACAAGATGGTTTGACGACCGTTCCTTTGACTTTTGAGCCTTATGGTGCCATTATGTTGGTATTCAACAAAAAAATCTCTGAAAGCAAGCAAGGCTCTGCAAACAGGAATTATCCTGATTTTGAAACACTGGAAGAAATCACCGGAGAATGGACAGTCCAATTCGATCCAAATTGGGGTGGTCCCGGTTCGGTTACTTTCCCCGGATTGTTGGATTGGACCCAACATTCCGATGAAGGAATCAAATATTATTCGGGTACTGCGGTTTACAACAAAACTTTTACTATTGATTTCGAACCAAATGAGGAAATAGAATATTTCCTGCAACTGGGAAATATACAAGACGTTGGAATTGCAGAAATTAAAATTAATGGAAAAGATAAAGGTGTAGTATGGACATCTCCCTTCAGAGTGGAAATTAGTGATGAATTACAAAAAGGAGAAAACACGCTGGAAATTAAGGTGGTGAATTCATGGTACAATCGTGTAGCCGGCGACCAGACTTTTCCCGATAAAAAACAGTACACTTCCACCAACATCGATTTAAAACATGATTTCCGGGGCAGACCAATCGACGAAATTCCGCTGGAACCATCTGGTTTGATGGGGCCGGTTACCGTTTTGGAGGCAGTAGAATTTTAGTTATAATTTAAATCACAAAAAATCAGAATTACTCAATGCAAGCAATTTTAGGAATTATTTATCACTCCCTCGGCGGGTTTGCCGCCGGCAGTTTTTATATGCCCTACAATAAAGTAAGAGGTTGGGCATGGGAGAGTTACTGGATAGTTGGCGGCCTTTTTTCATGGATTATTGTGCCTCCGCTGGCAGCCTGGCTTACAGTGCCCGGCTTCGCTGAAATTATCAGTGCCTCGTCAATGAGAATTCTTTATATTACTTATTTAATGGGTATTTTATGGGGAATTGGCGGATTGACTTACGGTCTGGGAATCAGGTACCTCGGCATGTCTCTGGGTAACTCGGTTGTTTTAGGCTTTACAGCCGCTTTTGGGGCGTTGGTTCCATCCATATATTACAATTTATATCCTGCTGTAGGAAAAGTTTCATTTACCGATATGATTACCAGTACAGGCGGCCGTTTGGTATTATTGGGCGTATTGCTTTGCTTAACAGGTATTGCTGTTTCAGGAAAGGCCGGCATGATGAAAGAACGTGAACTATCGGATGAGCAAAAAAGAAAAAGCATTAAGGATTTCAGCCTGGTGAAAGGATTGATAATTGCCATTTTTTCCGGTATTCTTAGCGCGTTTTTCAACTATGGAATTGAGGCCGGAAAACCCCTGGCAAATGCTGCGGTGGATGCAGGATTCAATCCACTGTATCAAAACAATGTTAGTTTTGTTGTCATTTTGTGGGGTGGTTTTACAACCAACTTTATCTGGACAACATTTTTGAACTTAAAAAACCGCACACACGGAGATTTTATCGATAAAAGCAAACCCTTGTTTAACAATTATGTTTTTGCAGCGCTCGCAGGAACTACGTGGTTTTTACAGTTCTTTTTTTATGGGATGGGCGAAAGTAAGCTCGGCAACGGCGCAAGCTCATGGATTCTGCACATGTCAACCATTATTTTAACCGCTAATTTTTGGGGTATCTACCGAAAAGAGTGGAAAGAAACAACAGCAAAAACCAAATGGACCATTGCATCAGGAATTGCTATAATTATTTTGTCGGTTTTTATAGTAGGGATTGGCAGCAATTTGTAAATTTTTCAGATCTCTTTGTTGTTTGTATTCCCAGTAAACACTGGAGTTAGAAGTTATATCTGACGATTTAAAGCAGTAAAAAATAGCTATTCCAGGAAAGGACATTTCCAACAAGTCCGGGAGATATTAACATCTCGATGACCGAAAACGGCGATCCGTATGAAAATGCAATAGCCGAAAGGGTAAATGGAATTTTAAAAGACGAATATGAATTAAATGAAACATTTGCAGATTATCATACTGCTCTTGAAGCAACAAAAACGGCAGTTTACAAATACAACAACAAACGTCCTCACCGAAGTATTGATAAATTGTTTCCGACAGAGGCCCACCATCAAAAGGGGCCACTGAAAAAACACTGGAGAAAACGGGTGTATCAAAAATCAGGAACAAAAAATGAACCGGTAACTCAGAACAGGGAAACCGGTGGAAGCGGTATGAAAAACCAGGAATAAAAACCTTTGAAGTTCTTTTCACCAGTAGAAATGTAAAAGCCTGTACTTCATTCCAGGAATTAAAAATGAGAACAAAGAAATTGCAGGAATAAAAAAACAAATAGTTTTGCAAAACAGTAAATGCAAATAAACATTTACACATATCAGAAATAGAAGTTAAATCTGTCAAGCTA
>CAYUBV010000216.1:2537-4896 GCA_964443035.1 uncultured Tangfeifania sp. | reverse complement strand
AGACCAGTAACATTATTCACCGGACAATGGGCCGATCTTCCCATTGAAACCATGTGTCAGAAAGCCCGGCAATTTGGATACGATGGTCTCGAGCTTTGCACCTGGGGCGATCACATGGAAATTGACAAAGCCGACCAGGCATATTGCGACGAGCGCAAAGCGCTGCTGAAAAAATACAATTTGAACCTGTATACTATTTCCACCCACCTTGTGGGCCAATGTGTTTCCGATGCTGTTATTGACGAGCGCCACAAAGGAATTCTGCCCGACTATATTTGGGGAGATGGCGATCCGGAAGGAGTCCGTCAGCGTGCAGCGGAAGAAGTGATAAAAACAGCCAAAGTTGCAAAAATGCTGGGCCTCGATACGGTAGCCGGATTTACAGGCAGCCCGATTTGGCACATGCTTTACTCATTCCCGCCAATTCCTGAAGGCAGGATTGAAAAGGGATACGAAGAGTTTGCCGAACGCTGGATTCCAATTCTGGATGAATTCCAGAAAATTGGCGTTAAATTCGCACTGGAAGCTCACCCGTCGGAAATTGCATTCGATATTCATTCTGCCCATTTAACTTTGCAGGCATTGGATAACCATCCGGCATTCGGATTTAATTACGACCCGAGCCATTTTGGATACCAGCATGTAGATTATGTGCGTTTCATTTATGAATTTTCAGACCGTATTTTTCATGTTCACATGAAAGATGCTTACTGGAGTGATGTTCCGACAGGAATTGGAGTTTTTGGAGGGCACTCTGAATTTGGCGACAACCGCCGTTACTGGAACTTCAGAAGCCTGGGTCACGGAAATGTGAATTTTGAAAATATCATCCGTGCCTTAAATGACATTGGTTACAAGGGGCCGCTTTCTGTTGAATGGGAAGACAGCGGAATGAACCGCGAAGCCGGCGCAACCGAAGCCTGCGAATTTGTAAAAAAAGCAGATTTTGCGCCTTCGGATGTTTCATTCGACGATGCAATGCAAAAAGAGAAATAAAAAGCAGGAAAACCGAAGCCGGAAGTCTTAAAAATAACCAACAGGCTTCCGGCTGCCAGCTTTAACCTAATAATTTAAAAATGACTAATAGAAGAAGTTTTATTAAAAAATCGGCTCTTGTAACCGCAGGAGTTGGGGCAGCGGCCTCAATTCCACTGGCTTCGCACTTTGGCGCAAACGAAAAATTAGTATGCGGAGTAATCGGAGTTAAAGGAATGGGGAATGCCAATTTGAAGGCATTTCTGCGTCAGCCAAACACCGAATGCGCCGCCATTTGCGACGTGGATGAAAATGTTCTGAACCAACGGATTGCTGAAACTGAAAAAATTCAGGGAACAAAACCCAAAGGTTTTAAAGATTACCGAAAATTACTGGAAGTGCCTGGGATTGATGTAATCATCATCGGTACACCCGATCATTGGCATTGTTTGCCTATGGTTGAAGCAGCGGAATTGGGGAAAGATGTTTATTGCGAAAAACCGCTGGGTAACACCATCGAGGAAATTAACGTAATGGAACGTGCTGCCGAAAGATACAATACAGTAGTTCAGGTAGGCATGTGGCAGCGCAGCGATCCGCACTGGCGGGATGCCGTTGAATACGTAAAGTCAGGGAAATTGGGAAAAATTCGTACTGTTCGAACATGGGCTTACCAGGGCTGGATGGAACCAGTTCCGGTAAAACCCGACAGTGAACCACCAGCAGGCGTGGATTACGATATGTGGCTTGGGCCGGCACCTAAACGTCCGTTTAATCCAAATCGTTTTCATTTCAATTTCCGCTGGTTTTATGATTATGCGGGCGGTTTAATGACAGACTGGGGTGTGCACATTATCGATTATGGTTTATTCGGAATGGGCGATCCTTCACCACAATCAATAATGGCAATGGGAGGCAAATTTGCTTATCCTGATGATGCATCGGAAACACCCGATACTTTGCAGGCGCTTTATGAATTCGACGGGCATACCATGTTGTGGGATCACGGAACAGGCATCGATGGTGGATACTACGGACGTAACCATGGAGTTGGTTTTGTTGGAAATAACGGAACTTTGGTTGTCGATCGTGGTGGCTGGGAAGTTATTCCTGAGCGAAAAAACAACCAGGATCTGATTGAAAGGGTTGACCTCATAAAAGGCACTGGCAAAGGGCTCGATTTGCACATGGAAAATTTTATTGATGGTGTAAAAAGTCGTAACCAGGATTTAAATGCGAATATAAAGGTAGCGGCAAATACCGCTCGTGTGGCGCATTTGGGAAACATTGCCCACCGCACGGGGAAACGTCTTTACTGGGACAATGCCAGCAGCAAGTTTATTGATGATAGCGAAGCAAACGGCTATCTTGTTCCTACTTATCG
>CAYUBV010000216.1:0-2437 GCA_964443035.1 uncultured Tangfeifania sp. | reverse complement strand
GCATTCGACCTGGGAATTACCCACTTCGACCTGGCAAACAACTACGGACCGCCTCCCGGATCGGCTGAAGAAAATTTCGGAAAGATTCTGAAACAGGATTTCAGCGCTTACCGTGATGAACTGATTATTTCGTCGAAAGCCGGCTACCTGATGTGGCCCGGACCATACGGCGAATGGGGCAGCCGGAAATATGTACTGGCCAGCCTCGATCAAAGCCTGAAAAGAATGGGGCTCGATTACGTTGATATTTTCTATTCGCACCGACCCGACCCGGATACTCCGCTCGAAGAAACCATGATGGCGCTCGACCGGGCTGTCCGTTCAGGAAAAGCCTTGTATGTTGGAATTTCAAACTACCCGGCAAACATGGCAAAAGAAGCTGCCGGGATTTTAAAAGAACTCGGAACTCCCTGTCTCATTCATCAGCCCCGTTATTCGATGTTCGAACGCTGGGTTGAAGACGGATTGCTCGACGTGCTCGAAGAAGAAGGAATCGGGTGCATTCCCTTTTCACCACTGGCGCAGGGATTGCTTACCAGTAAATATCTAAAAGGAATTCCGGACGGTTCGCGCGCAACGCGTGAAGTATTCCTGAAAAAAAAGAACGTTGAATCGGCTCACGGAAAAATTGTGCAATTAAATGAAATTGCCCAAAACCGTGGCCAGTCGCTGGCACAAATGGCGCTTGCCTGGGTTTTGAAAGACAAACGAATTACTTCAGTTTTAATTGGAGCAAGCTCTGTCAAACAGATCGACGACAATGTTGAGATGCTTAAAGATCAGGAATTTTCAAGAGAAGAACTCGATAAAATCGAAAGCATTTTAAAATCCTGATTTAAATTGACTGAATACCATAAATGAAAAGCCCCGCCAAATGGCGGGGCTTTTCATTTTGTATCGTTTCTAACTTTAAATTCAACCTTTGTTTAAAGGCTCAGTAGCATTTCTGCCCCCCAAAAGAGGCCGAAAATAATTACCACTCCGGCAATCGCTCCTGCTGCCAATGAAATTAACAGGTTCAAAGGCAGTTTTTGTTTCTCATTCTCAGTACTTGTTTTAATAACAATCTGATTCTGATTCACTTTTGTTTCCATTGTTTTCTGTTTTTGTTAAAAAAGGACTAAAATGTCTTCTGCAAAAGTATGTATTAATTCACAAACATGTTTTATAACACAACTAAAAGTTGCTTTTGTTAATTTACTGTTAATGTAATAATTACATATTTTTTAAACGCATTGGCACTTCAAATAGTTTATGAGAATACATTATGCTATCGTTAAAAATCAGGAATTACATCAGCAATCCTTTTACTGACGGATTATTCAGAGGATGATAAAATTTTTATATTGCCGATTGAAACTGGCTTAAAAACCGGATATCATTTTCAAAGAAATGGCGAATATCTTTAATCCCGTAACGCAACATGGTAATGCGCTCGATACCCATTCCGAATGCAAAACCGGTGTATTTCCGGCTGTCGATATTGCAGGCTTCGAGCACATTCGGGTCGACCATTCCGCAGCCCAAAATTTCGAGCCAGCCCGTGTATTTGCACACGTTGCAACCTTTGCCTCCACAAATAGAACAACTCACATCCATTTCGGCACTAGGCTCGGTAAACGGGAAATAAGAGGGCCGCAACCGAATTTGGGTCTCCTCGCCAAACAATTCTTTGGCGAAATAAAGCAACGTTTGTTTCAGGTCGGCAAACGAAACATTTTCATCCACATACAATCCTTCCACCTGGTGGAAAATGCAATGCGAACGAGCAGAAATAGCTTCGTTCCGGAAAACCCTTCCCGGAAAAATTGCCCGGATAGGCGGCTGCGCTTTCTCCATCACCCTGATTTGCACACTCGAAGTATGGGTGCGTAATAACACATCCGGATCTTTTTCAATAAAAAAAGTATCCTGCATATCACGCGCCGGATGTTCGGGAGGAAAATTCAGCGCTGAAAATACGTGCCAGTCGTCCTCAATTTCAGGACCTTCGGCTACTGTAAATCCGAGTCTTCCGAAAATATTAATGATTTCATTTTTTACAACCGAAAGCGGATGACGTGTACCCAGTTTCAACGGTTCTCCCGGGCGGGTCAAATCCATGCCTGAATCACCGGAATCCTGCTGCTGAAACGAATCACGCAGACTGTTAATTTTATCCAGTGCAAAGTTCTTTAGATCGTTTATGGCTTTACCCACCTCTTTTTTCTGTTCGTTAGGAACATTCTTAAAATCAGCAAAAAGTTTATTGATTTCTCCTTTTTTGCTAATGTATTTAATTCGCAATTCATCCACTTCTTCAAGTGAGGAAGCTTTTGCCTCATCAATTTCCTGCTGCAAAGCCTTAATCTTTTCTAACATTCCGGGCCATTTTTTTATTGAAACGACAAAGATAGTGATTCAATTAAAAATATGCAGCCTTGCATTGACGAATCAG
>CAYUBV010000215.1:0-4904 GCA_964443035.1 uncultured Tangfeifania sp. | reverse complement strand
ACCATTCAAATGGTAGTTGCCCTGAAACCGATTGAAGATTTGTCGAAAATTAAAAGAGTGCGGGTGGCAACTTACCAGGCAGCCAGCGGTGCCGGTGCACAGGGAATTGCCGAACTGGAGCAGCAGGTTAAAGATGTGGCCGAAGGAAAAGAACCCGAAGCCAAAAAATTTCAGTACCAACTGGCAATGAATATTATTCCGCACATCGATGTTTTCCTCGACAACGACTATACAAAAGAGGAAATGAAAATGAACTGGGAAACCAAAAAAATTATGCACACCAGCGCCGAAGTAAGCGCCACCTGCGTGCGTATTCCAGTTGCACGGGCCCACTCCGAAGCCATTTGGGTGGAAACCGAACAACCGCTTTCAGTTGAGGAAGTTACCAGCGTTTTTAAAAGTACTGCAGGAATTACGGTAGTCGACAATCCGTCGAAAAATGAATACCCGATGCCTTTGTTCGTTGCCGGGAAAGACGATGTTTATATTGGCCGTATTCGTAAAGATATTGCCGACCCGAACAGTATTACTTTCTGGTGTGTGGGCGACCAGATTAAAAAAGGCGCTGCACTGAATGCCGTGCAAATTGCCGAGTGGCTCATTAAAGAAGGCGAAGTGTAATGATGATTTTTGAAATTTTTATAATGAATTAAGTCCGGTAAGCCGGGCTTTTTTTATATTTAGAGATTAGTTTATAATACCACGAATACAATGGAGAATATTGGGAGAGTAGAATTGCGCCAGTTGAACATCGATGATTTCGAAGAACTGAAAAAATCGAGCGATGAGGCTTATGCCGACTGGCCCGAGGAACAGTGGAATATAAAGGAGATTCGTAAATTGCTTAAAATATTTCCGGAGGGACAGGTTGCCGTTGTTGTTGATGGAGTAGTTGTAGGTTCGGCGCTGTCAATCATTATAAAATATGAGCTGTTTGGCGACGATCACACCTACGAGGAAATTACCGGCAAGGGCTCCTACAATACACACAGTCCGAAAGGAAATACATTGTACGGAATCGATATTTTTTTACGGCCTGAATTCCGCGGGATGCGGCTGGGGCGCAGGTTGTACGATGCCCGCAAGGAATTGTGCGAAAACCTTAACCTTAAAGCCATTGTTTTTGGCGGACGAATTCCCAATTATCATAAATATTCGGATGAGCTTTCGCCCCGGGAATACATTCAGAAAGTTAAGTACAAGGAAATATATGACCCGACACTGACATTTCAGCTTTCCAACGATTTTCACGTCAAGAAAGTGCTCAGGGGTTACATGGCCGGCGATAAAGAATCGAAAGAATACGGGGTGCTTTTGCAGTGGGACAATATTTATTACCAGAAAAAATCGGACAAAGTGAGCGGCTACAAGTCGGTGGTGCGCCTTGGGCTGATTCAATGGCAGATGCGCCTTTACAAAGACATCGACGAACTTTTTACGCAGGTGGAATATTTTGTGGATGCCGTGGCAAGCTACAACGGCGATTTTGTATTGTTCCCCGAATATTTCAATGCCCCGCTGATGGCGGATTACAACCACCTGGGATATGCCGAGGCTATCCGCAAACTGGCTGAATATACCGACGAAATCCGCGAGCGGTTTATCAACCTCGCCATTACCTACAACATCAATATTGTTACGGGCAGCTTTCCGTTGGTTAAGGATGAAAAACTCTACAATACCGGTTATTTATGTAGAAGGAACGGAACATTCGAAACGTATACAAAAGTTCATGTTACCCCCGATGAAATTAAAACCTGGGGACTTTCGGGAGGAGATGCCATCGAGGTTTTTGAAACCGACTGCGGGCCAGTGGGTATTCTGATTTGCTACGATGTGGAATTTCCCGAGCTTTCCAGGATTCTTGCCCAGCAGGGTATGAATATATTGTTTGTACCTTTTCTTACCGATACACAAAACGGTTATTCACGGGTTCGTTACTGTGCCCGTTCGCGGGCTATCGAAAATGAGTGCTACGTAGCCATTGCCGGGTGTGTTGGCAATTTGCCCAAGGTTGAAAATATGGACATCCAGTTTGCGCAGTCGGTAGTGTTTACACCGTGCGATTTCTCTTTTCCCACAACCGGGATAAAAGCCGAAGCCACCGCCAACACCGAAATGATTCTGGTGGCCGATGTCGATATGGATTTGTTAAAAGAATTGCACACGTTCGGGGCAGTAAGAAACCTGAAAGACCGGCGTACCGATTTGTATTCGGTTTGCCTGAATACCGATAAAATGCCGGTAAATACAAAAAGAGTTTAAACGAAATTATTTATTCTTCTTCCCAGGTAATGTCGTAGAGGTAGTCGTTAAACGGGAACCGCTGCGAATGGATTTTCTTTACTTCGTCGTAAAGCAGTTTTTTAAATTCATCGATATTTTTTTTCTCTTTGGCCGAAATGAAAATGGCAGGTGTATTTGTTTTGGCCATCCAAGAATTTTTCCACTCTTCCAGTGTGAAATTTTCTTTTGTACGTGGTGTCAGGTCGTCTTCATCTTTATGAACATGCTCGTAAGCGTCAATTTTATTGAAGACATAAATATTTGGTTTCTCTCCTGACTCTATCTCTTTTAGTGTGCTGTTTACTGTTTCAATTTGCTCTTCAAATCCCGGATGCGAAATATCTACCACATGCACCAAAATGTCGGCTTCGCGCACCTCGTCGAGCGTAGATTTAAACGATTCCACCAAATCGTGCGGCAGCTTGCGGATAAATCCAACCGTATCGGCCAGCAAAAACGGCAGGTTTACAATTACCACTTTTCGCACGGTTGTATCGAGGGTGGCAAATAATTTATTTTCAGCAAACACTTCCGATTTTGCCATCATATTCATAATGGTAGATTTGCCCACATTGGTATACCCAACCAATGCAACGCGAACCAGTTTGCCACGGTTTTTTCGTTGTGTGGCTTTTTGCTTGTCGATTTTTTTCAGTTGTTCTTTCAGTCGCGCTATTTTATCGAGAATAATCCGTCGGTCGGTTTCAATTTGTGTTTCTCCCGGTCCGCGTAATCCAATACCGCCACGTTGCCGCTCGAGGTGGGTCCACATGCGGGTCAGGCGGGGCAGCAAATACTGATATTGTGCCAGTTCTACCTGCGTTTTTGCATGGGCTGTTTTGGCGCGTCGCGCAAAAATATCGAGAATCAGGTTGGTGCGGTCGAGTACTTTGCAGTCGAGCCGCCGCTCTACATTCCGGAGTTGGGTGGGAGAGAGTTCATCGTCGAAAATAACGGTGTCAGCCTCTGCCACTTTTATGTAATTACCTATTTCTTCCAGTTTGCCAGGCCCCACAAATGTGGAAACATTGGGCACTTCCAGTTTTTGTGTGAATCTTTTAACTACTTCAGCGCCCGCAGTGTCAGCCAGAAATTCCAGTTCTTCTAAGTATTCCATGGCCTGTTTTTCATCCTGGTCTTTGTAAATCAGGCCAACGATTACAGCTTTTTCTGTTTCCGGAGTGGTTTCAATCATACATTCTGTTTAAAATTATTTTGGTTGTTTTTGCGGGGTAACCCAACCCATAAAAAAACTCCTGATCCCTAAGAGAGGAACCAGGAGCAGATTATTATGTTTTTTCTTTTTATTGAAGTACAAAGTTAATCGGAACGGTGTATGACACACGTACCGCTTCCCCGCGCTGTTTTCCGGGCTTCCATTTCGGAAGTGTATTTACAACACGCAACGCTTCTTTATCGAGCGACGGGTCAACACCCCTTGCAACGCGTGCATCGGTTATCGATCCATCCGTATTCACAACAAAGGTTATATAAACTTTTCCCTGTATTCCGTTTTCCTGTGCAATAACCGGGTAGTTAATCGCATTGGCTATAAATTGTCTCAATGCCACTTCTCCTCCCGGAAATTCAGGCATGTCTTCCACAATAAAAAATACCTTCGATTCTTCCTCTTCTTCCTCTTCAGCCTGAACTACAGGAGAAACGTCAATCATGGTTTCTTCATCGGCTTCTGTGTCTTCAATCTCGAGTTCGTCTTCAATTTCCGCGTCGTCATCCACAATGTTCAGCACCTCAACTACTTTTGGCGGCGGTGGTGGCGGTGGTTGAACTTCCTGTTCGCGGGTAATCGGAATAATTTCTTCTTCGACCTCTTGTTCCTGGACATCTCCAAGGTCAACTGATGCTTTTGGGGTGGTTTTGTACTCAAACGCGGCAAGCACTACTCCCAATGCAACCACAAGACCAATCCAAAGGAAAATGTTCCTTTTGTTTTCAAGGTCTGCTTTTGGTGTTTTTTTAACTTCCATAGTCTCTTATTTTTTTAATTCTATTTTCAGTTATTGCCTTTAAAAATTGAAGGGCTTAAAGATAAAAAATAATTATCATTCACAAATCAAATTTTTACATATTTCAGCACCAGGTTTTCATACCTGTAATGAACACTGTTCATGATGGCGAACTTATTATTCTGTAATCTAACTAAAAATCATGCAAAAACTTTACCACAATTTTAATCTTGGTTGAAAATTTTTTATATTTGCCGCCGCTTTTGGGCATTAGCTTCCCGGTTACATCGGGACAGGCAACTTCGCTAATGCCATTAAGGTTGGAGAACAGATTTTTAACATTTTGGGGCATTAGCTTCCCGATTGCATCGGGACAGGCAACTTCGCTAATGCTATTAAGATTGAAGAACAGTTTTTTAACATTTTGGGGCATTAGCTCAGTTGGCTAGAGCGTTTGACTGGCAGTCAAGAGGTCATCGGTTCGATTCCGATATGCTCCACAAAGATTTTTTATATTAAATTAAAAACGAATACTTTAACGGTGTTCGTTTTTCTTTTTAGACACTATTTAGTTGAATACTTTGGTTAGTTTTTAATTCAGAAAAACAATCCCCCGTTATCCTGGTCGTCGAGCATTGGATTTCCGTAAGA
>CAYUBV010000214.1:0-4969 GCA_964443035.1 uncultured Tangfeifania sp. | reverse complement strand
GCAGGAGGAGAAATCTGCTATGATTTAGAGATTTCTCATCTTCGTGCCTCAGATTCGAAATGACAAAAAAATGCTAAGTAATGAAGGTTTTCTAATACCTGCTCCGATAAAACGAAACCGAAACTTCCGGGCCCGGAACCATAAATTTTTTCTTTTCAGAAATGCGCCACGAAAAAGCCAGGTCCATCCGGTATTTTGAATTAAGCTGCGAAAAGTAATTCACATACGGAATAAAATTGTGGCGAACGGTGCCAAAATCATCAATATCGTTTACAGTTACGCCCGGAACATATTTTAGTCCAAAATCGTAACGGGTTTTCAGATTTGGATAAAAACTCCAGCCCAGTTCGGTTTCAAGCAACATCCAGTCCTGTTTTTTGTAGCTGTTGTAACTCAGGCTCGCTTTAAGCAGGCGATTCCAACTCAGGTTGCAATATTTTTCATGTTCAATTTTAAGGTAACCGCCGTAAATAAAATCGGGCTCGCGGCTGTAGTAATTGAAAAACGGACCCAATTCCACGCGTGTACCGTTCATTCGCGGTATGAACTCTCCCATCGTCCAGTCAGCAAGAATACTTTCCGGGGCTTCCAGCAGCATTTGCTGATTGATGAACGATTTCAACTGCTCCGCTTCATTCTCTGCATTATGCCCCGAGCGGGCGTTCCGGCTGTGTTTTATTTTTCCGATCTCAACAGCCAGTCGTGTAATTTCCTCATCTGAGAAATTCCGGCGCAAATAATTTTTTTTCAGCAAATATTCAGCCACCATAAAATGGTTCATCGGATTCAGCCGTCCCCTTCCCCAGCCAGCCGCAGCTTCAAATCCGTACCGGAATTTTGACTGATCAGTTTCTTCAAAATAAGGAGCCGACACCTGCAACGAGTCGGTTCGCATTCCATCAGCATCCCGGCGATAAAGGTCAAACCGGCCCCAGGCATTTACTTTCACAATGGTGTAATTCTTTAAATCGTAATAAAACCGGCTGGCATAACCTGCCGCCGCCCGGGTTCGCAACCCGATAATATCCTGGCGGGCATCGATAAATTCGGTGGTGGTGCTGTCGGTCAGGGTGCCGCTGCCCAGAAACGGACCGGCTTCAAATGTATAATTCCATGCTTCCTGCCGGAAATCAAGGTACTTCCAGTTCCGGTTCGACCACTTAAAAAGCAGGGAATTAGTTGTGAGTTCTTCCAGAAAATTTGAATTATCTGTTAATTCCTGTTCCCGTTCTTCCTGAAACCGGTAGATAAAACCGGTATTCAGTTCTTTCTTCACAAAGGGAAAAAGCACGGTGCTGTCATTATCAAAATTTTCAGCAGAATAACCCGAAATCCCAAAAAACAACAGCACTACAAAAAACAGTAATCGAAAGTCTGTATTTTTCTTCATATTTTTCAACATTCCTTTAACTGCCAAAGTAATGAAACTTCTTTTAAACCCAAATAAGGTTGCGGTTAATAAACGTTAAGCAAATTTGATTGTTTTATTGTCGGCAACGCCGGTATTGCGGAGGTAAAAACCTTTGGTTACTTTTGTAAGTGAATTTTAAACTAAAAAAAATGTCGGTACACAACGAAGTAAGAAAAGTGACGACCCACCGGTTATCGGAAATGAAACTGCGGGGCGAAAAGATTTCGATGCTGACTTCTTACGATTTCAGTATGGCCAGTTTGGTTGATGAAGCGGGGGTTGATGTTATCCTGGTGGGCGATTCGGCTTCCAACGTGATGGCCGGCCACGAAACAACACTTCCCATCACACTCGACCAGATGATTTACCACGGCGCATCGGTTGTAAGAGGCGTAAAACGCGCGCTGGTGGTGGTTGATCTTCCATTTGGCACCTACCAGGGAAATTCACGCGAGGCGCTGGGCTCAGCCATTCGTATTATGAAAGAAACCGCTGCCGACGCTGTGAAACTGGAAGGTGGATCTGAAGTCATCGAATCGGTGAACCGGATTCTTTCGGCAGGAATTCCGGTGATGGGGCACCTCGGTTTAATGCCGCAGTCGATACATAAATTCGGTACCTACACGGTTCGCGCCAAAGAGGAGGAAGAGGCCGAAAAGCTTATCAGCGATGCCAGATTGCTGGAAGATGCGGGTTGCTTTGCTCTTGTACTGGAGAAAATTCCGGCCAAACTGGGTGAAGCAGTTGCCGGTGAATTAAAAATCCCGGTAATCGGGATTGGCGCCGGCGCACAAGTAGACGGACAGGTACTTGTAATTCACGACATGCTCGGAATTACCCAGCAATTTTCACCGCGTTTTTTGCGCCGTTATCACAACCTTGCTGCCGAAATTAAAGGGGCAGTCGGTACCTATATCAAAGATGTTAAATCACTCGATTTTCCGAACGAAAAAGAACAGTACTAATTGTGCAAATACTTTACGAAGACAATCACATATTAGCCGTAAATAAAGCCTGTGGTGAACTGGTTCAGTCTGATATTACACAGGAGAGAACCATTGTTGACGATGCCAAAGACTACCTGAAAGAAAAGTACAACAAACCGGGCAATGTTTTTGTGGGATTGCCGCACCGCCTCGACCGGCCTACCAGCGGAGTTGTTTTACTGGCCAAAACCGGCAAGGCACTCGAGCGGTTCAATAAAATGTTCCAGAAACGGGGAGAAATAAAAAAAACCTACTGGGCAGTGGTAAACAAGCGCCCGCCCAAACATGCCGGCACGCTGGAACATTACCTGAAAAAAAATACCGAAAAAAACAAAAGTTACGCCTATCCAAAACCGATTCCCGGGGCCAAACATGCGCGCTTGTCGTACCGGCATGTAGCCAGCCTCGATAACTATTTTCTGCTCGAAATTGATTTGCTTACCGGCCGGCACCATCAAATCAGGGTGCAGCTCGGAACGCTGAACATGCGCATTAAGGGTGATATGAAATACGGGTTTCCGCGTTCGAACAAAGACAAGGGAATTCACCTGCATGCACGGAAACTTGAATTTATGCATCCGGTAAAAAACACGCTGGTTACGGTTATCGCCGATCCGCCCGATGACCCGGTTTGGAATGAATTGATGAAAATGTTCAGGGAAAACCGGTTTAGCCCAGTGATTCCGGTTTAAAGGCAAAGGGTAGCAAACTGTCGACTCCCTCGAAAACCTGGATTTTCTCCATCCCGTCCAGAATTATTTTTACAGGCTGTTTAAAACGGAATTCAGCTTCGGCAAGCGCCTGCCTGCACGATCCGCAGGGCCGCACCGGATCTGCCACAATTCCTTCGTGATTGGCAGCAGTTACTGCTACCGTTTTCACGGCTGTATCCGGATACGTTGCATTGGCATAAAAAAGCGCCACCCGCTCGGCACATAAACCGGTGGGGAAAGCCGCATTTTCCTGGTTGTTTCCTTTTACAATCAGGCCGTTATCAAGTTCGAGGGCAGCGCCCACAAAAAAATTCGAATAAGGTGCATAAGCCGATTTGGCAGCTTCGCGGGCAGCAAGTACCAGTTTTTGATCCTTTTCCGGCAACTCCGAAACTGTATTGTATTCATATACGAAAATTCGTATTTCTTTCGTTCGCATTTCAGTGATTTTGTCCAAAAGTACAATTTTAACAAAAAAGAAAAAGATGAAAATGGATATAATTGCGGTAAAACCGGTAATACACGGTAAAATGTTCATAAAAAAATGCCGGAAACAACCGAAAAGCAACAGAAGAAATTATTTTTAGCCAAAATTTCAGGAAAACATAAAACAATGAAATATTCACTACCACTCATTTTACTGATGATAACCGTTCAAGCGGCATTTTCGCAACTTACACGCGAGACCTACATACAAAAATACCAGTTGCTTGCCATCGAAGAAATGGGCCGGAGCGGAATTCCTGCCAGTATAAAAATGGCGCAGGCTGTGTTGGAATCAGGAAACGGCAACAGCGAACTTTCGCTAAAATCGAACAACCATTTCGGTATAAAATGCAAACGAAGCTGGAGAGGCGGAAAAGTTTTCTACGATGACGATGCGAAAGATGAATGTTTCAGAAAATACAAATCGGTGCAGGATTCTTACATCGATCACTCCAACTTTTTGATGTCGAATCCGCGATATGCTTTCCTTTTTCAACTGGCGCCCGACGATTATGTTGGCTGGGCCAAAGGATTGAAACAGGCCGGCTATGCCACAGCACGTTATTACGACAAAAGCCTGATTAAAATTATTGAAGACAACAAACTTTACCGGCTCGATTATAAGGAAGCTTTTTCGCCGCTCGAAGCCTATCGCGAACAACAAAAACTGAATGAAGGAATGAGCGACAAAATGACCATCAATCCGTTTAAATCGCACAAAATTGTAAAAATAAACGGATTGGATGCGGTAATTGCACGCGAAGACGATACTTACGAAATAATTGCACAGGAACTGGATATGAAACCCTGGGAACTGTACAAATTTAACGACCGGCAAGAAGGTTACAGGCCGCAACCGCGCGAAGTGGTGTATACTGAGCGTAAAAGCAGGAGAGCTCCCAAAAACCAGTTGACGCATATTGCCGAAGAAGGCGAAACCATGCACTACATTTCTCAAATGTACGGAATCAGGCTAAAGCCGCTTATCCGCCGCAACCGTATGGAACCGGGCGAGCAACCTGAAGCGGGTGAGATAATCAACCTGAGAAAAAGAAAAAGAAATTAAACGGCCGAATGGTTTGAAAACCTGAAGAAAAAGTAACGCAGCAACACCCGGTCGGCAAACAATATAAATACCCCAAGAATATTCAGCCCCGCAACAAGTGCGAAGTTTTCGGAAATAAACTGCAGCCACTCTTTCCAGTTGGCGCCCAGCCAGATAAATGACAAAGCCGGCAACTGTCATTTCGAGTGTTTACCCAATTTTTTTGGGCATAATGAGTAAATGACAGAGATGCTGAATCCGCCAGCTGGCGGACAGCATGACGTTCTAAGTTTATTCACAGTTTTAATTAAGGACGTCACCCTGAACT
>CAYUBV010000213.1:0-5033 GCA_964443035.1 uncultured Tangfeifania sp. | reverse complement strand
AAAAAAGAAACCTGTAAAAAACTACTATTCAAGCGCCCGTTTGATTTTCCGTTCTTTCATTTTTCCGGAATACACCAGCAGCGAATATTTCAAAACCAACGGTTTTTTTGTGGAAACCGAAACAGGTTCCCTGCCTGGGAAAGCCGCATTCTGCATGCTGTTTTTTGCACGCAAAATCCAGGGCTGCGGGTACCCCGGGTTTTCAGGATGATCGACAATCACCACTCCGGCGTTTTTGCCACCTTTGCCCATACTTCCTGAAATATTGATAAAACCCTTTGATTCAACTGCCGTGGTTTGCGGTTCCACTTCGCCTGCAGGACCTGAGAATTCAACGTCTTCGGGCAACTTTAACCGCACGGAAAAACCGCTGTACCCTTTTGCATCTTCGGAGCCGCCTATTTCAAGGTTTTCTTCCAGCGCCAGCAAATTGATTTCAAAATCGATGCGGCGATAATTTCTTTTTTCAGGATGAATAATGACTTTTGAATTCTCCAGCATATAAGGATCTTTCTTTCCAAATTTTATCCACTGATCTGACTTCCATTCGACCGTAGTTTTCAGAACACCCGCACCGTCTGGTCCCATGAAAAACTCAACCTCTGAAACATTTTGCTCAAAATTTTTCAACTCCCACGGATCGCCGATTCTTTTCCCGTCGATCCACACCTGGTGCCATGCCCAGAAAATTCCGCGGTGATGCAGGTGATCGGCCGGAAAATCTTCAGTCAGCACCGCATCGTTCATTCCCCACAGCGGATGAATATAATTGGTGCGCTCATATTTGCCTTTGTAATTTTTCGGTTCAGACTGGTAAAAAAGTATTTTCTCCCCATCTTCCAGAAACAGCAGGCCCCCCTCCTCTTTTTGCAGAGTAACCTGGCCATTCAGCGAAAGCGAAAAAATCCCCACTAATAAAGTTAGCGAAATTCGATGTTTCATTGGTTTACAAATTTATTTCAACAATTTTGTTGGTTTTTTTACAAAAACCTGTCACAGGCCGAATTATTGGGAATTTATACCCAGAAAAAATAGGCCAGTGAAATAAGCACAATCAGAATTATTGTGCTTCCGGCAATCCGGTTAAATTGCAGGAAAATTCTATTGCTGATTTTATTTTTGAATTTACTGATCACACCTGTAAGGCTAAACCACCAAGTAAGTGCCCCAACAAAAAAACCGCATAAAATAAAGAGCGCGCTCATCGGATTATTTATGTCGAGCGCAATGCCAAAAACCGCAAAAAGTGCGATATGCACAAACATAATCAGCGGATTGGAAGCAGCCACCAAAAATGTAGTGACAAAATTTTTAAAGTAGTTTTTATTGTTGCTTAGTTGTTTTCCGGAATATTTCTTAGGATTTGAAAACAGGATTGCCAGGCCCAGCACCAGTAAAATTATTGAAATCCCGGTTTTGAAAAGAATTTCATACTGGCGGATGAAATGGAAAATTACTGCCACGCTAAACCCTGATATTCCGGCATAAATGGTATCAGAAATAGCAGCCCCCATACCCGAAAGCATTCCCGAAAGCTGGTTTTGATGAACAGTGCGCTGAATGACCAGAATCCCTGTTGGCCCCAGCAAAAGCGAGGCCAGAAAACCTATTAAAATTCCTTCGAACAGTAATTTAAAAATCATGGTGCAAAAATAACATTTTTCACGTTTGGAAGTTTTTTATTTTGACATGTTTTCCTGAATGAAATATTTTTACTTTTATGTTTCGATTTTAAAACTTTTAAACCATGGAAGAATTAACTGTTGGAACACGCGTTGAGCATCCGCGTTACGGCGAAGGAATTGTCAGTAAAAACAACCTCACCGCTTACGAAATTTTTTTTGAAAAAGGCGGCAAAATTGAAATCACCAAACGGAATACCGATTTAACGGTACTTGAAAAAAATGACGAAGCACCTGCACAAAAGGGACTTTCGGTCACTGATTTTGAAAAGGTACTTACCTATGTACTCGACCAATATGGAGCTTTAAGCGAAGTGGTTCCGCTGGGCGAAAAATGGCACGGCGGTAAAATGCTGCTGCAGCCTGCAAATCCTGAGCTTAAACCAAAGGAAATTCCGGTGGAAGCATTCTTCCACAAAATTGTAATGTTGCGCGACCGCCTCCGTGTGCTGGAACAAAACATCAACAGCAACAAAGAGTTGAGCGATGAGGAGAAAGTAAACCTACAACAGTACATTACCCGTATTTACGGTTCACTTACCACCTTCAATGTGTTGTTTTCAGAAAAAGAACACTACTTTGTGGGTGCAAAATCATAATAAATAAATTAGGCAATTATAAACGAATGAAATAATTGATAACCAATATAAAATTGTATGACCAGGTTCTTGTCTTGCGTCTTGATACCCGATACTTGCGTCTTTAATCTAAAAATCTAAATAATGAAACAACCAATCTTAAATTTAATCCTGTTTTTTATGTCATTCTCCCTTTTCGCCCAGGATAAAGTAATGAAAGTGTGGCCCCACGGCGCCCCAAACGATAACGAAATGACCGAGCCCGAAGAGAAATACGACGGGGTGCGGGTGCGAAATGTTTCCGAGGCCGAAATGTATGTGTACTTGCCTGAAGAAGAAGAAAATACCGGCGCCGCAGTGGTGATTTGTCCGGGCGGCGGTTACTGGATTGAAGCCATGGACCATGAAGGATATGATATTGCAGAATGGCTCAAATCGAAAGGCATTGCAGGCATCGTGCTAAAATACCGGTTGCCTTACGGACATCACGAAGTGCCGTCATCCGATGCCCGCCAGGCAATTCGTATTGTTCGAATGAATGCCGAAGAATGGGGCATCGATCCGGATAAAATCGGGATTGCGGGTTCGTCAGCCGGCGGCCACCTCGCTTCTACTGCCGGTACCCGTTTCGATTACGGAAATTCATCCGCTCGAACTGAAGTGGAAAAAATGAGCAGCCGCCCTGATTTTATGTTGCTGCTTTACCCGGTTATCACATTTCGCGAAGAGTTCGGCCACATGGGTTCCCGCAAAAACCTGATTGGCGAAGGCAATAATTGGGAGATGGTGGAAAAATATTCCAATGAAAAACACGTTTCTCCTGAAACACCGCCCACCTTTTTGGTGCTGGCCGACGACGATTCAGGTGTGCCACCCCGAAATTCGGTGGAATTTTACCTGGCCCTGAAAGAAAACAAAGTACCCGCCGAAATGCATATTTTTGCCAAAGGCGGCCACGGATTCGGGATTACAAAACACAACCTGCCGGTGGATCAATGGCCTGATTTATTTTACAACTGGCTGAAAGCCAAAGAAATTATTGATTAATGCAAATTACACATCCTTTAAACGTACTAAATTTTTGTCCGAAATGCGGTTCCCCAGAATTTCACCGGTCTGGTGAGCGTTCGTTAAAATGCAATCAGTGCGGTTTTCATCTTTACATCAATTCGTCGGCAGCAGTTGCAGCCCTGGTAAACGATGAGGCTGGCAGGCTGCTTTTAACAACCCGCGCTGTGGAACCCGATTCAGGCAAGCTCGATTTGCCGGGAGGTTTTATCGATCCGGGCGAAACAGCCGAAAATGCCGTAAAAAGAGAGCTGGAAGAAGAACTTTCAATGAAAGTGAAATCACTCGAATACATTGGCTCAGCGCCCAACGAATATGTTTTTTCGGACTATAGCGTTTTTACGCTTGACATGGCTTTTCGCGTTATTCCTGAATCAGTGACAGGCCTAATGCCCATGGATGACATTCTCGATTACCGTTTTTATGCTGAAAATGAAATCGATTACACGCAAATCCCGGCCCCGTCAATCAAATCATTTGTCAAACAATACTTTTCAAAATGAATGAAATAAGATTCCGCTTAAAAGCACTGCGACTTGAAATGCTCAAACATGATCTCGATGCCTGGTACATTTCGGGTACCGACCCGCATGCCAGCGAATATTTGCCCGGCAGGTGGCAAACACGTGCCTTTATTTCAGGTTTTACAGGCTCATACGGAATAGTTGTGGTTACGCAGGAAGAGGCCGGTTTGTGGACCGACTCCCGTTATTTTCTTCAGGCCGAAGAGCAATTAAAAGGTTCAGGTTTTAAAATGTACAAACTACGTGTTCCGGATGCAGTTTCTCCTGAAGAATGGCTGGCAAAAAAACTGGATACCGGCAGCAAAGTGGGATTCGACCCGCAAACACTCACCGTCGCCGGATTCCGCAATCTGAAGAGTTCCTTGCAAAAAAAAGGAATCGATACGGTGCAAACCCCCGATCTTTTTGAAAAAATATGGGAAAATCGACCCGAAATTCCCAAAGATGAAATTATTGAGCTGGATATAAAATATACAGGCTTATCGCGAAAAGAAAAACGCGAACAGGTGGCTTTGAAGCTGAAGGAATACGGAGCCGATTTTCAGGTGGTAACCGCCCTCGACGATCTGGCATGGATTTTTAACCTGCGCGGGTCCGACATTTCGTACAACCCGGTTTTTACAGGTTACGGGGTTGCAGGAAAAAAGGAATCGGTATTGTTTACTGATCCGGCAAAAATTTCACCGGAACTGAAAATAAAACTCGAAAAAGAACGCATTGAGATTCATAACTATTTTAAGTTTTGGGACTGGCTGAAATCGGTAAAAAGCCGAAAAGTTTTAATCGATCCGGCTGCTGCAAATTTTGCAGTTTGGGAAGCGTTACAGGCCAATAATTATATAAAGGAGGAAACATCGGTTATTTCAATGCTGAAAGCGCAAAAGAACAATACCGAGCTGGCAGGGTTTCGCGAAGCCATGAAAAAGGATGGCGCGGCGCTGATGGAAATATTGTTCTGGCTAAAAAACAGTACCGGCAAAGAAAAGATTACAGAATACACGGTGGCCCAAAAACTGGCTGAATGCCGCGCAAAACAAGACGGTTTCCGGGGTGAGAGTTTTCCACCGATTGTGGGCTACAAACAGCATGGCGCCATTGTTCACCTGAATGTGGGACCGGAAAATGCCCTTCCGCTGGAAAAAGAGGGGATTTTACTTTTTGATTCCGGCGGCCAGTATTTG
>CAYUBV010000212.1:2790-5050 GCA_964443035.1 uncultured Tangfeifania sp. | reverse complement strand
GCGTTGCAGGTAAAACCGGAAGAAACGTATCCGCAGGAGCGCATCGATGAAATCGATCGGTTAATTTCTGAGTTGGAACTAACCCGGCAAAAGCAGGAACAGTTGGATCAGGATTATCGAAATACAATTCGTCAGGCCGACCAGCAATTCGATAATAAGAATTACAATCAATCCAAAGCTTCTTACACAAAAGCTTCTGAAATAAAACCTGAAGAAAATTATCCGAAAGAACAAATTACTGCCATCGACAATATTTTGGAGCAGCAAAAACTGGATGAACAGTACCGCACAATAATTCTGGCTGCTGATGGATTTTTCCGGACTAAATCATACAACGAAGCGCGAACAAAATATGAAGAAGCCATTGAAGTGAAGCCTGAAGAAGATTATCCCAAAAACCAGATTGCAAAAATCGATGACATTTTTCGTCAGGAACAGGAGCGGATACTGTCAGAAGAAGAAGCTGCTGCAGAACTGGACCGCCGCCGGCAGCAAATTGCCGATCAGCAGGAAGAAATAGCTGAACAGGAAGTAATGAGTGAGACGGGTTTAACAAATTTGTACAACGATTACATTCAAAGAGCTGACCAATATTTTGACAGTGAAGCTTACAACGTGTCGCGGGCATGGTATTACCGGGCCTGGGATGTGAAACCGGAAGAAACTTATCCGCCTGAACGGATAGAAGAAATCAACCGGATAGTGAGCAGCCTGATGCTAAGTCAGCGTGACCGGGATTACCAGGAGTTTATCAACCTTGCTGATTCCACTTTCAGAGAAAACCAGTTGGCAGTGGCACGCGGCTGGTACAACCGGGCGTTGTCGGTGAAAAGCAACGAAGCATATCCCAGAAATCAATTGCAGGAAATTCAAAAAAGGGTGGAGGAACGCATGGCAAGCCGGTCGGGTGAAATGTTCAGTGAGCACGTGAAAAAAGGCGATGATGCATTAGAAAACGGAAATTTAAATGTAGCACATTTTTGGTATAAAAAAGCACTTGAATTACGCCCCGACGAGGAAGAAATAAAAGAAAAAATCAAAAACATACAGGAGCAATTGAACTAACCCCTGTTTTTGGTTGGTTCAATTGTTTTAAATCTTCTTAATTTGTTTGGCAATCTCCTGCTGAACACATTTCAGTAAATCCAAATCCAAATGTTCGGAATAAACCCGGACAATATCTACTGCCCTGCCATCGATAATCAATCCCCCCATTGCCCCGTCAAAAATCCGGCATTGGCTGTTGTTAAAAACGGCCCGCATAAGTTCCTCAAACTGCTCGTATTTCAGGTATTTTGAAATCAATATATAACCTTCATCTTTTTCTTTTTCATCGAAAAAGATACCTTCATCCGCTTTTTTAAGTTCGAAACATTTATTGACCGTTACCATTGTTTCCGATTCGAGACTTTGTCTCCGGGCGAACTGCATACCCTGCTCAGCATAGCACTTTTGTAGATTTTCCAGGTTTTCATAATCGGGGAAATTTTTTATCCGGATTGCCGGACTGCACTCATTGTTGAACTGCATTATCGCACTGGCGACATCTACCTCATTTTTGGTACAGAAATCAACATTCTGATTAAACCGCAAAGCTTCTTCCAGCGAATAGTAACGGTCGGTAAACAGAAATAAAGAGTTGGGTTTTGCTTTTCGTGGAATCCGGCCGTAATAGTTGGAATAGGGCAGGTTGGCTTCAGCAACAACAGTATGCGGGAGTATATTTTCTTTCAACTTAACAAGCGACTCTTTCTTGGTGATGGAACCGCAAACTTTGATGGTATCATTTGTATTCATATCGTTTGATTTTTATGAACTGAAGTTTACAGATAATACCGTTTTGTTTAGATGAAAGTTACGAGATTGACGCTGTTTTATATATGTTTTATAAAATGCTTTTAAAGGTAAAAGAACTGCAATTCTGAAATTTGCATTCTCCGCAAATAGAGGCGGGAAGTTTTTATTTGATTTCTTCGAGCAACTCCAGCCCCCGGGCATGAATAATCGGGGCAGTTTCAGGCCCAAGAGAATTCTCTTCGCCATACAGCTCTTTTTCAGAACCGTAAAGCCATGGCTCTTCATCATCCCATTCACTTTTGGGAATAATATATCCGAGTTCGTCGTTGGCCATGCCGATTACAAATTTGAATTGTCCGGGCATTTGAGAACGCAACGGAGGTACTTCAACAGCTTCAGTAGTAAAATCCTGGCCGGTTGGACTTTCTATTCCGCCATTAATTATTTCAGGATAGATTTCACC
>CAYUBV010000212.1:0-2690 GCA_964443035.1 uncultured Tangfeifania sp. | reverse complement strand
CCTGTTTTTGGCCTGAATGATGTACATGCCCGGATCATGAACGATTGGTTTTCGGGTGTCGGTTACCAAATGAAGTGCATCTGAATCGTTTTTGGAAAAATGAAGGGTCACCGGTTCCATGTTTGCAACCGCCGTTTTAACAGATTTTACCGTTTGATTGATAACCATTTCCAGGTATTTTTCATCTACACCGCTTTTCAAAGGACTTTCTCCCCAAATGCCCATTAAATCGGGGGCTTCATGAACATGAGTCGAGGCAATCATGCAGTAATCGATGCCAAGTTCTTCCGGAATATTATTTCTGACTTCAATTACCTGGTCGTGAAAAAAACCGATTGCATCCAGCGAAACAAGTGCTATGCGCGACGTTCCATCATCAATAATTACGGTTCGGGCCCACAATGAATCATGAATTCCGTTGGCCGGCCGCCGGTTGTGGAAGCCTGCCATCCAGGTGGCATCGAACTTTCCGTTTTCATTGAGGTCGTTAAATGTATCGCCTTTTTCCGGCTCGTAACGTGCGTTTCCATCTGCATCATTCCATGTATCAGTAATTTCAGGCGTAATTGAAACTGCCGCAAAACCTGCACTTATTTGTCCCTCCTTTTGTGCGTCAATCTTTTGATCAAGTTGATACCCGGGATGACGATCACGTGTTTGGTAAATAAAAACGAGGAATCCCAAAACAAAAAGTACAATTAGCACGATTAATACAATCCTCAAAATTTTTTTCATGAATCAAATTGTAATTATTGAAAGTATAAAGTTACCAATTTTGATAATAAGCTTAAAAACTGAACGGCACACAAATGCAGCTTTAATTTATAATGAATAAATGTTTGATTGCTTATTCCAGTTTAAAAGTTTTTACTATTATTAAAGCTTGAATTTAAAAAATTAATGAATCAAAAAATAATAAGTTTAAAACGATGAAAAGAATTATATCAACACTTTTACTGCTGGTTGCAGCTTTTTCTGTTTATAGTCAGACGAATGAAGAAAAAGGACTTGATGCCATAACAGAACAGGCAGTGAAAGGACAACTTGAGTTTCTGGCATCCGACTGGACCGAAGGACGCGCAGTTGGAACAAAAGGCGCTTATATGGCCGCCGATTATATTGCTTCCATGTTTAAAATTTACGGAATTGAACCCTTTGGCGATATGGAGCGTGAAATGCCATCGAGAGCGGAAAGAATGCAGGGAATGCGTCCCCGGGTTTACAGGAGTTATTATCAGAATTTTGGTTTGCTCGAGTATGAGCCGGGAGAAAAACAAGCGTTTTCATTAATCACTGAGAAAGAAAATTCGGAAACTGCCCTGGAGTTTAATCATGAAACCGATTTTTATGTCCGCTCCGGTACGGTAGGCCAATCAGCCAAAGCACCGCTGGTATTTTTAGGATATGCTTTTCAGGATGAGGATAAAACCTACAACGACTTGAAAAAGATGGATTTGGAGGGAAAGATTGCTGTTGTTCTGGAAGGTTTTCCCGGCCATAAAGACACCGCCTCGGTAGGGTACAAGAAATTTGCTCCCAAAGACCGTTATGAGCGCTACTACCTTGAGCGTAATAAAGCAAACCGCCTGGAAAAAGCCGGTGTGCTTGGAATTATTCATGTAACCCACGAAACAGATATTTCTGTAATGTGGTCAAAAAATCAGATTTATCCTGTAAAAGGTTCTTACTATGAGGCAGATAAGCCACTTAAATCGTATTACGATACCAGGATGACACTACCCGGCGACACGCTCAACGCCGATATTCCGGTTTTTATGGTAACGCCACGCGTAGCCAATGAAATTATAGCCGGAACCGAAATCAATTTTGCGGAGTTTGAAAATAGAGTCGGCGAAGAAATGAAGCCTGCATCGCAGGAACTGGATGGCAAATCAGTTGCTTTTAAAACTTCGGTAAAATCTAAAATTGTCAAGGCAAGAAATGTGCTGGGGTATATTGAAGGAGAGAATAAAGATGAGTTTATTGTAGTTGGAGGTCATTACGATCACATAGGTAAATGGGATGGCTGGATTTGGAACGGGGCCGACGACAATGCTTCGGGAACAGTTGGTGTAATGACCATTGCAAAGGCATTTATGGCCACCGGAAAGAAACCTGAAAAGTCGGTCATTTTTGCAGCCTGGACCGGCGAGGAAAAAGGATTATGGGGTTCGCGTCACTTTGTGAAAGATGCCATGGAAAAAGAGCTGAATATTGTGCTGAACCTGAATTATGATATGATTGCCCGCGATTCGGAAAAAGATTCGCTCAAAAATCAGGCTTCCATGGTTTATACCAAAGCCAATACCGGAATCGAGGAGTTGACAAAAAAGAACGTGGAAGCTTATGACATAAATCTTGATATTAATTACCGTGCTTCCGGAAGACCCGGTGGCGGCAGCGATCATGCTCCTTTTGCACTGGAAGATATTCCCATTTTTTATTTTATGGCTGCCATGCACCCCGATTATCATTTGCCATCGGATGAACTCAGTAAAATTAACTGGGAAAAAATGACGAACATAATTCGCATCGGTTTTTTAAATACCTGGGAGTTTGCCAACAGCGACGAATACCTGAAAGCTGAAGAGGTGGCCCAAGAATAATTTTTTATCCGTCATATTTTTTGTAAAAGAAACTTATATTCGCTATAATTTTAAATTTCAGCACTTTGTTGTATTTTGCATGAA
>CAYUBV010000211.1:0-5098 GCA_964443035.1 uncultured Tangfeifania sp. | reverse complement strand
TGGGAACGTTTGACCGGCTTGAAGTGGCTGAGTTCAGTGCCAAATCGCTCACCATGGGCGCTTCACTCGGTAAACTGGTTCCAATTAATGATGGTCAGGTGGATGCATTGCGGAAGAAATTTTTGGGGTAAGATTTTTAGCCACGAATGACACAAATTTACACGAATAAAATTAGTGTTCATCCGTGTCATTCGTGGCTAACTCTTTACTATACATTTTCCCATTTCATTTTCAAAAAATATTTTAGCCACGAATGGCACGAATTTTCACGAATAAGATTAGTGTTCATCCGTGTCATTTGTGGCTTGCTCTCTTAATAAACAATGCGTTGATATTTTAATTTTAATTCACCAAAGTTTACAAGCAGTGCAAGTTTATTTTCTGAAATTTTCAGGTAGTTGATTGAACGGGCAACGAATTCATCAACAATGGCGGAAACGGCTTTAACTTCGAGAATAATTGAATCGAATACTACAAAATCGGCATAAAATTTATGTGGCAGAATTGTTCCTTTGTAGTTTACCAGGTACTCTTTTTCCCGTTCATAAGGAATTCCGGCTTTTCGAAATTCAAATTCAAGCGCATCTTTGTAAACAATTTCCAGAAAACCAGGCCCCAATTGATTATGAACTTCAAAACATTTTCCGATTATTTCGTAGCTTTCTTCTTTAAAGAGTAGATTTGTCATGTCAGTTATTTTTTTAGCCACGAACGGCACGAATTTCCACGAATAAGATTAGTGTTTATCCGTGTAATTCGTGGCTAACTTCCTTATTTGCAAATTTTTATCCTTTCACTAAAAAATATTTTAGGCCACTAATTGCACTAATTTTCACGAATAAGATTAGTATTCGTCCGTGCCATTCGTGGCCAACTCTTATTCATATAAATTTTTCCTGGTTATTTCTTCCTGGAAAAGTGTTTCCGGATCGTTATAAAACTCCACAAAGTTTGGGGCATCCGGACTGCCTTTGTAGGGTGCAAAAGCTCCATGGTCGGCTTCTTTCCAGGGATTTCGCCACACCAAAACATACGATAAATCGAAAGGTTTCAGTGTTTCCAGCAATTGGGTCCACCATTGCGTATTGTTTGAAATGGGACCTCCGGTTTCTGTAACGGCGGCAATCTTTCCTCTTTCTTTTGCCAGGCCTGAAACCAGTTCGGCACAATTCAGCAGAGTCGGCCGGTAATCGGGGCCGCGGTCGTATAAGTCGAAACCAAGCATATCCACTAATTCGTCGCCGGGATAACGCTCGAGGTATTCATCCAGCGTTTTAAACCGGTCGGTGGAATAGGTGTACAGCACATGGTGAATGTCTTTTTCCTGTTGCAAATAATCGACTGTAAAATGCCACAAAGCCTCGTATTCCTTTTCTGTGCACAGGTTTTCGCCCCACCAGAACCAGCTTCCGGTATGTTCGTGAAACGGACGGAATAGCACCGGAACAAAAGTGCCGTCTTCTGTTTTTAGCTGCTTTAAAAATTCTGCCAGACGGTCGAGGTATTGTTTAAAAACTTCATGTTTTCTGCCGCCGGGAAGAATGGATTTTACCACTTCATCCGAAGAAGTATCCCACGAAGTTCCTCCGGTGAGCGGGTTGCGCAGGTGCCAGCTAATGGTGTTCACTCCTCCCCTTTCATAAACGAGAATTATCCATTCGCGAATTTTATTGAAATGTACCGAGTCGAGGCTGAAGGGATTTCCCAGCTCGAGGTGGCCCAGTTCCCAGCCATAAACCGCCGGGTAGTCGCCCACTACATCTTTTACATCCGAGCGGCCTTCTTCATACACCCAGCCAATGCCGTAAGCAAGGGCATCTTCGTGGCCGAACATCATTCCTTCCTGTTGCAATTCCAGCAGGTTTTGGTACAGATTTACTGTTTCGGGAGTGGCTTTCGGATCAGACGGAACCGGCTGCGCTTTGAGTGATGAAAAGCTAATTAACAGAAATGAAAGTAAAATCAGATTTTTCATTTTTAGTAAGTTTTAAGGTTGAATATTCAACAAATGCATTTCAATATTAAGGTGATATTTGGAAAATTATTTGTTCCCCTGCATCAATTTTTAACGAAATCCCTTCCAATAAATCATTTGCTGAGTATTCACCTGATAATTCTTTTTGCGATGAAACAATGGAATATTTCTTTCCCTCTGCAGCCGCAAACCACTCCGGAAACTGGTTGATCCGCGGATAATCGATTGGAAGGTTTAAAATGGTTTTATGCCGTTGTGCATCGAATACCAATTTTCCCACCCATTTATTTTCTGCCGTAATTACAAAATACATTTCTTCGTTCGTTTTTTCAGCGCCGAGAATTACATCTTGTCGCCAGGGGTAAAAATGTGCACCCTGTGTTTTCCATAGTGAATACATAATTGCGGTTCGTGCGAAATTGCCGTCGCCGTGCCAGCCGCCAATAATACCGTCGTCCTGCTGCATGCCGAACATCACCTGCATTTCACTGTCAATCCAGTTTTTCAGTTCGGGCACCGGTTCGCGGTTATACAGGTTAATTCCGCTTTCCAGCGCATCTGCATACCCGTCGTGACTGGTTCCTTCCCAGGCATAATTGCGATACTTTTCGTTCAGTTTTTCAAATCCTTTTAGCACCGCTTGCCGGTATTCCTCTTTTTGGTCAACAAGCCAAACCGAATAATAGGCATTGAATGTGTAACCCCAGTTGTCCACAATTTTTTCGTCCACAATTTCGCCGGTTTTGGCATTTATGGCGTTGTAAAACAATCCGTCTTCGTTGCGGCCAACTTCCAGCACGCGGTCCAGCAATTTGTACAAAGCTGGTTGATATTCTTTTTTCTTTTCAGGATTCTCGTAATGAAGTGTTACGTATAATTCGCTCAGTCCGCCAATAATTTCACAACCGTGGTCGCGGATGCGCAGGTATTCAATCCGGCTGAGATCGCGGTCTCCCAGCAGGTAATAATCGCCAATTTCAGTGGCCCAATTCAGGTATTTTTCATCGCCGGTCATCCAGTAAACCCGCGAAAGTGTTTGCAGCATTTCACCGTTAACTTCTTCAATGGAAGCGATTCGTTCAAAATAATTTTCAAGGTTTTGGGGATGTTCCATGTAATCCAGTAAATCGTCCAGCATTTCCATCATTCGGGCGTTCCAGGGCGACTGGCCCATGTATTCCATTAAGGGAATTAAACCGTCTTTGATGTATTCTGAAGTACCAAAAATGATGTTTCCTGGCTGGGATTCATCTGTTAAAAAATCCTGTTTCGAAAATGACCAGGTATCGGGCAGAGAGTTTACGCGGGAAGTCAGTTTTCGTTCGGTTTTCAGCATCTCCAGCAATTCGTCATTGTACAGATCTTTATCAAGCAGATAAGCCGTTAAAACCATAAACGCGTAGTTGTCGGCAGCCGAATTGTGCGGTTCCCAAACGTCCGTTTTACTGGTAAGATTGGTAGGAATAAGACCTGTTACAGGGTCGGTTTTTGTAAGCCACGCTTTTGTAAACTTCAGGCTGCGGACATAGCCTTCGTTCGCTTGTTTGCCATTTTGCAGCGCTGCATCAATGATTTCCTGTTTGAATACAGGGGATGTTGTTTTACAGGAGGCAAAAAAAAGTAAGGCTAATACCAAATAAAAAAAACGATTCATAGCAAGCGGTTTTATTGGTTTAAATAATTTCTATCTGAAATCGAACCACAATTTTATCGGGTAATTCTGGTCGCCGGTATGTCCGCCGTAAACCCCTTTCTGGCTATCGGGCCCCAGTTTTTCAGCTTGCTTGAATTTGGTGCCGATGGCTGGAATTTCGTATAAAAATGAAAGGTCGCCATCGGGGAAAGGCGGGTGAGTGCCTCCGGCCACATGTTTCGGTTCATCCGGTGTAAAAAGGTGGAAAAACAGGTTGGGTGTTTCAGAAACAATGGTAAAATCTGATTCCGAAGTTTCCAAAGTGGCCCAGTATAAATTACCGTGGTAACCTTTAAATTCGGGATAAATGAGGTTGTTAAAGGTTTCGCCGGTAACCGTGTTGTTCCAGGCTTTTTCATATACGCCAAAATTACTGCCTTTCAAACGGTTTTTCCAGACACGGTAAGGTCCGCGGCCCATCCATTTTACACCGGTGCATTTTTCTTCGGGGTAATTAAATGAAATGCCGATAAAACTGATATCCGATAACCATTTTCGGAGCGGGCTCGCTTCCAGTTTAAGTAATCCGTTTTTATGGAGTTTCCAGGTCATTTTTTCGGGGAAATTGTTGGTTGTAATTTCAAAAATGAAGTTGCCTTCTGCATCGTTTTCCCAGTTTGTGCCGGTAATTTCTGAATCCGCTCCTGCCGGAACCGGCCCGCCATTCAGCGATACATTTCCCTTGTCGTTTTTAACAGTTAGCAAGGTTCCGTCGGCTTTGCTGAAAGTGATTTCAATATCACCTGCAATGGCTGTAACTGCTTGTGCATTTTCATTAACTGTTATTTCGTCATTCCCCGGATTCACATCGAGCTCAGCGGCTTTTTCATCCGGCTGAACCACCGGCCAGCTCCAGGTATACAATTCATTTCCGTGTGGATCGATTGCTTTAAAGCGGAAAAGATCAGCTTCCTGCAATGCTTTTTTGCAGTCGATTTTCATTGCCACAGTTTCTCCGGGCCCGGCTTTGGGGCTTGTCAGTATTCCTGAGCCCAGCACTTTTTCTTCAGTGCTGCCAATTTCAGTTTTAACAGCTTCCCAGCTAAATCCGCAATCTTTTAAATCAGTGTAAATGAATTTATTTTCAAGAAATAGTTTGCCGTCCCATTGCCGGTTAACAGTTACCGGTTTTACCTGCACCGGCGACCAGATTTCTTTGATGGTGTAAAAACTGCCTTCTTTCTCGCGGTGGGGTCCAAGAATTCCGTCGGGCGCATGGTTTCCGTCGCTGTCGTAAACGGTTCCGGGTTTGTCGGTGCGCAAAAGTGCCTCGTCGGCCAGTACCCACAGAAAGCCACCTGCGTGTAGCGGCGAAGTCTGGTATTGCCGCCAGTAAGCTTCGAGGCCGGCGCCATGACCGCCATCGTATAATCCGTGCAGAAGTTCGGTGGGCATAAACGGGTCGTTGCCAAAAGTGTAGCGGCCAATGC
>CAYUBV010000210.1:0-5116 GCA_964443035.1 uncultured Tangfeifania sp. | reverse complement strand
TTTGAAAATGAATTTGATATCACATTCAATTTCATTGAAAACCTTTTAAAACAAAACACCAAACTCCGGGAGGCACGGGATATATTATTACCCAAATTAATGAACGGACAAATAGAATTGTAATCTTAAAATATATGTTTAACGAAACAAAAAAATATAAAAACAGTGGCCATTTCTTTTTTAAAAAGGGAGATAGCTTATCAGAAGTTAGCAAAGATGTTCCTGAACTTCCGGGGGTTTATTATATCATCAGGCTTGCCAGAGGCAAAGTTGAACTGGTGAATATCGGTAATTCCGGGACAATTGCTCAAAACGGACAATTCAAAGGGCAATTGCTGAAAAGCAGGATCAACAACAAACAGGACGGTATAAAACGTCAGGATTTCTTTGATAAAAAAATGGTTGAAGAAAACATTGATGGTTTGGATATATACTGGTTTGTAACCATCGATGAATCAAACAACGATTTACCCTCTTTTGCAAAAGCCCTGCTGATGCAACGTTTTTATGAAGCGCAGGGCAAACTGCCTTTGTGGAATAAGGATTTTTAATTATTGCACTCTGCTCTCTGCCCTTTGCTCTGTGCGGAATTGAAAGTTTACCTTCTTTTCATCGCCACGCTAAAAAAATTTGTTTTATTTTTGATTTCAATTATATATCCATGACGCAATCTTATCAGTTAATTACAGAATAAACTCCAAACGAGGCACTCAATTTCGCCAATGGGCAAATTAAATATATTTATATGCAAAAAGGAGAAATACAGATATATCAATCACCTAAAGGCAACGAAATTCGGGTTAAATTGGATAAAGAAACCGTATGGCTCGATGCTCATTTGATTGCGATGTTGTTTGATGTAAATCGCCCCGCCATAGTCAAGCATATTCAGAATATTTATAAATCAGGTGAATTGGTTCAAGATTCAACTTGTTCCATTTTGGAACAGGTTGCTGCTGACGGCAAAAAGAGAAAAATGAACCTTTATAACCTTGATGTAATAATTTCGGTTGGCTATAGGGTAAACTCAAAACAGGCGACCCTGTTCCGTCAGTGGGCAACCCAACGGCTTAAAGATTTTCTGGTGCAAGGCTATGCCATTAACGAAAAGCGTTTGGCTGAAAAGCAACACCAGGTGGAATATCTGAAAACGGGTATTCGCATATTAAGTCGTGCCATCACACAACAGGCAACTGCCAAAGACAGCGAAGTGCTTCAAATTTTTGCCAAAGGCTTAGAACTACTGGACGATTACGACCACGAACAACTGGATGCCAAAGGTAAAACCATTAGGCAAACCATCTATCCTGTTTTGGAAGAATACCTCAATGTGATAGCCAAAATGAAATCCGCCTTTGCCTCTGATGTATTTGCCAGGCCAAAGGATAAAGGTTTTGAAAGTTCAGTAAAACAGATACAGCAAAGCTTTGGCGGAACCGAACTATACGAAACCATTGAAGAAAAAGCCGCTACATTGTTATATCTCATTGTGAAAAATCACTCGTTCGTAGATGGTAATAAACGCATAGGGGCAGCATGCTTCCTGTATTTTCTGGAAAAAAACGGTTTGCTTTATTTGGAAAACAACAATCCGCTCCTGAGCAATGAAGCACTGGCAGCACTCACCCTTTTTGTTGCTACAAGCAAACCCGAAGAAATGGAAACGGTAAAACAGTTAATCATCAGTATTTTAAACAGAAACAAATGACTTGGGAATACTCAGAGGATAATTTAATAGAACAAACAGCCATTGATTTATTTTTTAATCAGTTGGGTTGGGATACGCTATTGGCTTACAACAAAGAAGGCTTTGGCGAAGGCAGCACATTGGGCAGACTGAATAAAAAGGAAGTGGTGCTCAAAAAGATATTCCTTGAGAAAATTAAGGAGTTCAATTCGGGCTTACCACAAAAAGCGTATGAAGAAGCCTACGAAAAACTTACTGAAGAAAGCATCACCAAGTCATTGGCCGAAATAAATTACGAAAAACATCAACTGCTCCGCAACGGCATTCCCGTTGTCCTTCCCCCCTCTCCTGCCAGGAGAGGGGACGGGGGTGAGGTCAAAACGCTCAAAATTTTTGATTTTGACAATGCAGACAACAACAATTTCTTAGCCGTCCGCCAACTCTGGATTCAGGGGAAAAGCAACCGGGAACGCAGACCCGATATTATAGGTTTTGTAAATGGTATCCCACTTTTGTTTATAGAACTGAAGGCAGCACACCGCAAACTGGAAAACGCCTACAACGATAATTTTACCGACTACAAAGACGTAATTCCAAAACTCTTTTATTACAACGCTTTTGTGCTGCTCAGCAACGGAATCGAAAGCCGAATTGGAAGTATTACAGGCAAATATCAGCACTTTCATGAATGGAAACGAATTACCGAAGAAGATGAAGGCATTGTGGCTTTAGACAGAATCATTGTTGGTATTTGCGAAAAGAATCGCTTTTTGGATTTGTTTGAAAATTTCATTCTGTTCGATAACTCTTTGGGATCACCTTTAAAACTCATAGCCCGAAACCATCAGTTTATTGGCGTAAACAAAGCCATTGAAAACATAAAACACAAAGAAGAACTTTACAAACTGGGCAAAATCAGTTTGGAAGAAAAGCAAAAACTCGGTGTGTTTTGGCATACACAGGGTAGCGGAAAATCATATTCAATGGTTTTCTTCTGCCAAAAGATCCATCACAAGTTTATTGGCAGCTATACTTTTCTGATTGTTACCGACCGAAACGAATTGGATACACAGATTTACGGCACATTTAGCGGTGTGGGTGCAGTGCCGCGGATAAAGGCAGGCACAAAAGATTCACTCAAAGCCAATAGTGGCAAACATTTGAAAGGTTTGTTGAGTTCAGAACACCGCTATTTGTTTACACTCATTCATAAATTCAACTTTGAAGAAGAAATCACCAGGCGGGATAATATCATTGTCATTTCAGATGAAGCACACCGAACACAAGGCGGAAATTTAGCAATGAATCTGCGCAATGCTTTGCCCAATGCTTCATTTATTGGCTTTACCGGAACGCCACTTTTCAAAGACGATGAAATAACCAGGCGTATTTTTGGTGATTACGTTTCCCGTTACGATTTCAAACGTAGTGTGGATGATGGCGCAACCGTTCCGCTTTACTACGAAAACCGGGGAGAGTATTTAGGATTGAAGAATCCTGTTATAAATGACCAAATCAGAGCAGTAATTGATGCTGAAAGTGAAGATTTGGAGAGTGATCAACGCAGCAGGGTTGAACAGCTTTTTGCACGGGAATATCCAATACTTACCGCCAGGAAAAGATTAGATGCCATTGCCAAAGATGCGGTTTGGCATTTTTGCAACCGGGGCTACAAAGGCAAAGGAATGTTTATCGCGTTGGATAAACTTACGGCAGTAAGGATGTATGATTTAATTACACATTATTGGAAAAAATATACGGAGCAACTGGAAAAAGAAGTTGCCAAAGTCAACTATGGCGACCAGGAGTTGCTGGAAAAAAGTCGTGAGCTGCAATGGATAAAGGAAACGGAAATTTGTGTGGTAGTAAGTTCGGAACAAAACGAAATTCAGAAATTTCAGAAATGGAATTTAGATATTGAACCGCATCGGGAAAAAATGAACACCCAGGATCTTGAAACAAGGTTCAAAGATGAAAACGACCCTTTCCGTTTTGTGATTGTTTGTGCCATGTGGATTACCGGTTTTGATGTACCCTCCCTTTCCACTTTGTATTTAGACAAGCCCTTAAAATCGCATACGCTGATGCAAGCCATTGCAAGAGCCAACCGCATCAGCGAAGGTAAAAACAACGGTTTAATTGTGGACTATATTGAAACTTACACAGCCTTGTTGGATGCTTTGGCAATTTACGGTTCTGGCGGTGATGAAGGAGGTGGTGGAGAAAAACCCGAACCACCTGTAAAACCAAAGGAAGAACTCATCAGGGAATTGAAAGAAGCATTAGAAGCATCCGAAACATTTTTGCAGGATGAAGTAAATTTTGATTTGCAGGAATTGATAAACGCAGCCGGTTTGCATAAATTAGCTGCGATGGAGAAAGCGGTAAATGCCGTTTATACCAATGATGAAACCAAACGGAAATTTCAGATTTTGGCACGGGAAGTTTTCAGGAAATTCAAAGCCTTACAGCCAGATAAAGTATTGTCACAATACGCGTCAAGGAAAAATGCAATAGATGTAATTTACACAGCAATAAAAGAAAATGTTGAGAGTGCAGATGTGTCGGAAATAATGAAAAAAATTCAGGCCGTAGTTGATGAATCAATAGAAAACAGGATTGCCGAACCACTCCCCTCTCCGGAAGGGAGAGGGGCCGGGGGTGAGGGCATTGATCTGAGTGGTTTGAATTTTGAATTATTGGAGCAGTACTTTTTAAAAACAAAAAACAAAAATACCGTTGTACAATCGCTCAAAGCCAAGATTGAAAAACAATTAAAACACATGGTTGAACGAAATCCTTTGACAGTTGACTATTATAAACGCTATCAGGAAATCATTGATGAATATAACAGAGGCAAAGACGAAGTTGTAATAAAAGAGACTTTCAGAAAGCTGATTGAACTTGTAAACTCCTATTCGGAAGAAGAAGCCGACACCAAACGGGAAGGATTGACTGACGAGCAAAAAGCAATATTCGACATTCTCAGACAGGGCAAAAAACTGGAAGAAAAGGAAAAGAATGAGGTAAAGAAAATCTCGATTAAATTACTTGATGAATTGAAAAAGGAAAAGTTAAGAGTTGAACAATGGGCTGATAAATCAGTAACGGCAGCAGCAGTTTATAACTATGTAAATAAAACACTTTTTGAAGTTTTACCTTATCCAACGTATCAAACCGATGATATTGATTTACGAACAAATTTAGTCTATGAACACTTGAAGCATCAATATTTTGGAGGAGGAATGAGCATTTATGGCAGGTATTAGCTAATGCAAACTCACGGAACTACAATTAAACAATGAACCGCCCGGCATTATTTCGCGGGAGGATTACGAAAAGGCGGGGATTGAGGAGTTGGCGGAGTGGGAAAATGTCTGAACCGGGATTTTAACTGATGAAGCAGATTACACAGATAATCTGAGCAAT
>CAYUBV010000209.1:0-5183 GCA_964443035.1 uncultured Tangfeifania sp. | reverse complement strand
ACAAACTGCGATGGCGTTAATCCGAATTGTTTACTGAAACATTTGCTGAAATACTGCGGGTCGTTGAATCCGACTTCGTATGATACTTCAGAAATGGTCAGTTTGTTTTGTCTCAGAATTTGGGCTGCCCGTTTTAAACGAATTGTTTTAATAAAATCGTTTGCACTTTGGCCGGTCAGGTTTTTTAGCTTTCGGTAAAAGACTGAACGGCTCATCCCGATTTCCTCCACCAGTTTATCTACATTAAAGCTGGAATCGGACATGTATTTTTCGACTGTTTGCAGGGTTTGTGTCAGAAATTTTTCATCGGGCGATGAAACGGTTACATCCTTTGGCGAAAGGGTTAAATCTTTGCTGAATTGCTGACGCAATTGCAGGCGGTTCTCAATCAGATTCTTAATACGGGCCGAAAGCACCGTAGAATTGAATGGTTTAAAAACATAATCATCGACTCCAATTTCAAGCCCTTTTAGCTTATAATCGTCAGTAGTGCGGGCGGTGAGTAAAATGATTGGAATGTGGCTGGTTTCCAGGTTGGTTTTTATTTGTTTACACAGTTCCAGTCCGTCCATTACGGGCATCATAATATCACTTACTATCAGGTCTGTATGATACTTTGAAGTCAACTGAAGTGCCTCTGCGCCGTTTTCGGCCTCAATAATATTATATTCATTTTTAATCTCATCCTTAATGTACAGGCGCACATCAGCATTGTCCTCCACAATTAAAACGGTTGGCTTTTTAGTGTCTCCCGGTTTTTTATCTCCTGTCTTTTTTGTTTCCTCCTGCCAGTCATTCAATGAATTCAGTGGTGCAATAAAATTGTTTTCTGCATATAAACTGTCCACAATTTCGTTGCTTTCGTAATTCTCTTTTTCAATGGGAATGGCCACGGTAAAAATGGTCCCTTTCCACTTTTCGCTTTTTACATGAATATCGCCGTAGTGAATGTCTACCAGGTTTTTGGTAAGAGAAAGCCCAACGCCACTTCCCTGCCAAACTTGAGAACTATTGCCTTCCGCCTGGTAAAAGCGGTCAAAAATCCGTTCCAGGTTTTCGTTTGAAATTCCGCGCCCGTTATCCGAAATAGTGATAATACCAAATTTTTTCGGGACATGACTTTCTTTAAAAAAACGTTCTTCTTCGTCAATCGAAAGGGTAATTTCTCCTCCGGGCGGCGTAAATTTAAAAGCATTTGAAATGAGGTTAAACAGGATTTTTTCCACCTTGTCCCGATCGAACCATCCTGTTATTTCCGGTTGTTTGCAATTGAACATATAGTTTATTTTATGGCGCTTGGCCAACTCGTTAAAACTGAAATAAATATCATGCACAAAAGCCGACAGGTCGTTATTGGTAACCCTCAGTTTCATTCTTCCGGTTTCAATTTTCCTGAAGTCCATAATTTCGTTGACCAGTCTCAGCAAACGCAATGCATTGCGGTGAATAAGCACCAGTTGTTCATGAATTTCATCGCGGACATTGCTATTGAGCATTTTTTCAACCGGCCCCAGAATGAGGGTGAGCGGCGTACGGAATTCGTGCGATATGTTTGTGAAAAAGCGCAGTTTCATCTGGTCGGCTTCATGTATTTTTTTGGTCATATCTTCCACCTGGTCACGCTGCCGCAATATTTCCTGTTTTTGTTTTTCCAGTTCGATGTTTTTCGATTCCACAGCAGTTTTTTGCTGCTGCAGTTCCCGGGTGCGTTCTGCAACCAGTTTTTCCAGTTCAGCCTTTTGTCGTTTAATTATTCGTGTGCGCAGCATGAAAAGCACTGTAAAACCTCCCCAGATTAAAAACACTATTATTCCCCTGAACCACCAGGTTTTCCAGTAGGGTGGTAACACCGTCAGTTTAATGGATGTTCCCTGTTCATTCCAAAGGCCGTCGTTGTTGGAGCCTTTTAAAACAAACTCGTATTCCCCGGGATTGAGGTTGGTGTAGGTAGCAGTCCGCTGGTCGTTCACATAGCGCCATTCTTCATCGTAATTCTCAAGGTAATAGGCATATTGGTTTTTTTCAGATTTGGTAAAATTCAGTGCCACAAATTCGAACGTTACAACTGAAAAGTCGTGAGGAAGTGTGATTTCTTCAGCAGCTGAAATGTGCTTATCCAGTATTCTGTTTTTATCGTTTATTGTAATTGGGGTATTTTTAATTTTCAGACCGGTAATCACTACATTTGGAATATATGGATTGTCATGAATTTTGGCAGGATTAAAAATATTCAGTCCGTTTACACCACCAAAGAGAAATTCGCCGTTCGGGGCGGCAAAACACACCCCGCGGTTAAACTCATTGCCTTGCAGCCCGTCGTGGATGTTGTAGTTCCGGAATTTCCGTGTTTCTGTGTTGAATCTCGATAATCCTTTGTTTGTGCTAATCCACAAATTACTTTTATCGTCTTGCAAAATGCCGTTAATTACGTTGTTGGGCAGCCCGTCGAGGGTGCTGAAATGAGTGAATGTATTTGTTTGCCGGTTAAACAGGTCTAATCCGTCTTTTGTGCCAATCCACAGGTTCCGGTCTTTATCTTCAAATATTACATGCACCAGGTTGTCAATCAGGCTGCCCGGATTTTGATCTTCGCGCCTGAAATGCTGCACCTCTTTGGTAAGCGGATTCACGCGTTTAAGCCCGTCGCCATAAGTCCCTACCCATATAAACCCCTGGTAGTCGCGGCATATCGAAAGTACAGAGTTGTTGCTTTTTACACCCTTTTCCGTTATGTCGAAGTATTCGTATTGCCGGGTTTTTGGGTTAAACAGATGAAGTCCGGCTCCCCAGGTACCTATCCATAATTTTTGCGAAACATCGGGGTAGATGGTCCAGACTACGTTGCTTTTGTTGCCTGAAGGTGTGGAAATGTCCGGCATTTGCTCAAATTTTTTGTTTTGGGGGTTGAATGATGAAAGTCCGCCGCTGAAAGTGCCAATCCAAAGTTTATTGTCTGGAGCCTTAATAATGGATAACACCACATTATCCGGCAACGTGGTTTCATCTGCCGGATTGTTTTGCCAGTTAGTGATTTTGCCCGTTTCCCGGTCAATTTTACTCAGACCGCCTTTTTCTGTTCCAACCCAGGTTATTCCCGCTTCATCCTGGTAAACGGCTTTTATATCGCTTTTTACAAGCGAATTAGGATTGTACTGCTCGTGCCTGAAGGTTTGAAATTTTTTGGAGAGCCGGTCAATTTTATTTATCCCGCTTTTAAATGTGCCAAACCAGAGGTTACCGGTACGATCTTCGTAAACAGATGTTACTACATTGTCCCAGAAACTGCTATTATAATTATCATTTTTAAGAATTTTTTCAAAGGTTTCATTCTGACGACTGAAAAGCATTATTCCCGCTCCGTCTGTTCCAATCCAAAAGTTGTTTTGGCTGTCCTCGTAAATGTTTCGCACATGAAAATTTTTTTCCGGTATTTCCGGCCAATCTCCGGGTTTAAAATGCCTGAATTTACCCGATATGTAATCGTACTTCGAAAGTCCCCAAAGCGACCCCACCCACAAATCGCCTCTGCGGTCTACATAAACTTCCCATACAAAGTTTCCGGGAATTTGCTCGCTCATACCGGGAAATAAAGGTATTTTCTGAAATGAATTGTACAGACGGTTGTACCTGAATATTCCATTACCCCCGGCTATCCAGATATCTCCGAAACGGTCTTCGGCAATGGCTTCGGTCTTTCCAAACGGAACTTCCAGTTGATTGTCGACGTTTTTAAACCGTAATTCATTTTTAAAAAAGCGATCAACTCCCTGTTCGGTGCCAATCCAGAAAACACCTTCCGAATCTTCAAAAATTTCGAATACCTGGTTGTTCGACAGGGAATTCGGGTTTGCCGGGTCGTGCTCTATATGGGTAAATTTTTGTTGTGAAAAATCAAACCGGTTGAGTCCCCCTCCGTATGTTCCAATCCAGATAATTCCCTCTTTGTCTTCATAAATCGAAAGAATGGAATTTTTATTCAGGCTGTTGGGGTTGTCTTTTTCGTGACTAAACCGCTCGATTGTGTATCCGTCGTATTTATCGAGGCCGTCGTTGGTGCCAAACCACATAAAACCCCGCTGGTCCTGTGTGATAACATTTACCGTACTTTGCGAAAGTCCTTCGCTGGTGGTAATGTGCTCAAAAACAAAATCCTGGCCGCTTATCCAGGCCGATAAAAACATGAGGGCGACCACTAATCCGTATTTTGACCTGTTTTTCATACTAAACGTATAAAATACAATTTTCCCTGTTTTTGACACATCTTTACAAAATCATTCGGCGCTTTCAGCATAGTTTTGTTTCAGAAGAAATAAAGATAATGAAAAGACCGAAATATAAACTTACACTGGCAGAGATCATCATTAATCTGGTGATTTTGTTTTTAATTATTGTTTTGATTTTTATTCTGTAATTTCTTTCCATACAGGTACATCATTTTCAAATTTTACCGAATAACCCTTCATCCCGTTGCTGATTTTCATTTGGCCATTTTTTACTTTCACAAAAGGCGATTCATAAACAGCACCTCCGGTAAAGTTGTCCCAATTGATTTTTTCGCCGTTAATTTCTGCTTCGCAACGCAGTTTTTCCGGAATATATCTCATTTTTAATTTTTCTCCGGCTATGCTGTGGTACTCCAATTCGGGATTTTTCGGTCGGTTTGAAAAATTGATTTTTGTATTTTTTTTCAGAAGGGCATGGAAATTTTCAAGGTTTCCAAACTCTTCTTTTTCGCTGGTTTCGATGATGTAACCTGAAATTTCTCCGGGAAAATGAAGCAGGTGATAATCATTAAAAAACCGGGCTGCACTTCCGTCCATTTTTTTCACCAGACCGGTTGCCGGGGCTATTTTCTCCGATTTTTCAGTAAACGGAATTACGGCAACAAACGTATGGTTTGCCTCCATCAGCCAAATGCCCTCTTTATAAATTGGTTTTAATTTGGCCGGATAATAAAACCACGAACAGGCTGCTCCCTGGTTGTTTTCCCAGAATCGCTGAAAATCCCGGGCTTCTTCTCCCTGAATTGGCTCAACGGATTTGAGTGGCTTGCTTCCATATTTTTGCCTGTTTTTCAATTCAAAATTTTCTCCCTGCTCGCTTTCAGGAAGATGCCACAAATTGGCGCGCACAATTTTGGAATGCAACGGTGCGATTACCGTGTCGGCACGGGGAATGATTTT
>CAYUBV010000208.1:4055-5247 GCA_964443035.1 uncultured Tangfeifania sp. | reverse complement strand
GTCTTTCACATAAAAACTGCGAAACCTGCCCGGTGGTGTTTGGGATTTTTGAGGAGTTGAAAACTATGTAATATTTCCATACATTTGGCGTTTTATCGGATAGACAATAAAAGAATGATCAGGAAGATTCTCTTCATTATATATTTTACGCTGGCAGTTTTTGCCGGGAAAGCACAAATTGGCGGCGAATCAACCTACCAGTTTCTGGATCTCACAAATTCAGCCAGGGTGGCTGCACTGGGCGGTACGCAGGTTGCACTCACCGATACGTCCGACCTGAACCTGCCATTTCACAATCCGGCGCTTTTACACCGCGGCATGAACAACACAGTGCTGGTCAATTACGTCAACTATTTTGCAGACATTAATTACGGATACGCCTCTTATGCCAGGCATATTGAGGGAATCGGGAATTTTGGCCTTGGAATGCACTACATCAATTACGGCGATTTTAAAGAAGCCGGCGAAACCGGAGAACTAACCGGCAATTATTTTACCGCTGCCGAGTATTCGCTGAACATGATTTATTCCAGCCATTACAAACGGCTGAGTTACGGGGCCAACCTGAAGCCCATCTTTTCGGTGTTCGAAAGCTACCGTTCATTTGGCCTGGTGGCCGATTTCGGCGTTAATTTCAGCAGTAAAGACAGCCTCACACACGTGGCAATGGTTGCGCGGAACATTGGCGGACAAATTACAACCTATTACCAGGATGGCAGCCGCGAACCGGTGCCGTTTGATTTACAGGCAGGAATCAGCAGCCGCTTAAAATATGCGCCGGTAGTGTTTTCTCTCGCGTTGCATCACCTCAATCAGTGGGATTTATCTTATTTTGATGAAGAGGATACCAGCCTCGAAAATATGTACGAACGCAAAGAAAGTTTCGGCAAGCAATTTATGCGCCACGTAGTATTTGGAGTCGAGATTTTGCCCTCCGATAATTTTACGTTGAGGGCCGGATACAACTACCAGCGGCGTCAGGAACTGAAGTTTGACGAGCGGCTTTCAACGGTTGGGCTTTCGGCAGGATTCGGAATAAAAATTAAACGGTTCCGGTTCGATTTTGCCACCTCGCGTTTTCACCTCGCCGGTTCGTCCAACCTTTTTTCACTGGCCATCAATTTAAATGATTTTTGATTTAAGACGCTGGTGTCCGATTTTGAAATTCCTTTATCTTTGTTCCAAATGCAAC
>CAYUBV010000208.1:0-3955 GCA_964443035.1 uncultured Tangfeifania sp. | reverse complement strand
GTGAAAACATTGAGGACGAAATCCGGCGAATTGAAGTTTCAAACAATGTGAGCCCCATTAGCACTATTCCTGAAGTGCGTCACGAGTTGGTGAAAAAACAGCGCGAAAACGGAAAAGATAAAGGAATTGTGATGGATGGCCGCGACATCGGGACGGTTGTTTTTCCGGATGCTGAACTGAAAATATTTATGACTGCATCTCCCGAAATCCGGGCTAAACGAAGATTTGTCGAGTTGCAGGAAAAAGGCGTGAAAGTAGATTTTGATGAGATACTGGCAAATGTGGAAGAACGGGACAACATCGATTCTACGCGGGAAGCAAGTCCGCTGAAAAAGGCAGATGACGCACTTGTTTTGGATAACAGCAACCTGAACCGTGAAGAACAGTTGGAGTGGGCATTAAACAAGGCAAAAGAAATTATTGAGGGAAAATGAGGATTGAAATCGACAAACGTTCGGGCTTTTGCTTTGGAGTGATAAAAGCGATTAAAACTGCCGAAGAAAAGTTGGAGCAGGAAAATCAGCTTTATTGTTTGGGCGATATCGTTCACAACAGCCAGGAAATTCAGCGCCTCGAAAAAATGGGGCTGAAATCTGTTTCGCGCGAAGAATATTTTCAGTTGCGTGATTGTAAGGTTTTAATTCGCGCCCACGGAGAACCTCCCGAAACCTACGAATATGCTGAAAAAAATAATATTGATCTGGTTGATGCCACTTGTCCCGTGGTGCTGACATTGCAGGGAAGAGTAAAAAAATCGTACGATATCAGCCGGAAAGTAAACGGTCAAATAGTCATTTTCGGAAAAAAGGGACATGCCGAAGTGATTGGCCTCGACGGGCAAACCAATCACAATACCATTCTTGTTGAAACCATCAGCGACATCGAGAAAATTGATTTTTCGCGGCCGGTTTGGCTTTATTCGCAAACTACCCGCAGGATTGAAGAATTTCAGGAAATTGCAGAAGCTGTTAAATCGAGAATGAAACCTGGTGTGCAGGCCGAAATAAAAGATACCATTTGCCGGCAGGTTTCAAACCGGGTGCCGCACCTGCGAAAATTTGTCCGAAATTTCGATTTGGTGCTTTTTGTGGCCGGCCATAAAAGTTCCAATGGCAAATATCTGTTTTCGGTTTGCAAAGAAGAAAATCCCAATTCTTACCACATTGCACAACCCGCTGAAATAAAACCGGAGTGGTTCAAAGGAGTTGATTCAGTAGGTATTTGCGGAGCCACTTCCACACCCAACTGGTTAATGGAAGAGGTGGCTGAGTCAGTCGATCAACGTTTTAATAAATGAATCGGTTATACCCTCACTCAAAGTGAGGGCATGACTAAGAAAGCTTATATAAATATGCCCAAATTGTACGCCCAGGTTATCGTGCCCCTTTCACTGCACGATGCATTTACATACGAAGTGCCGGAGCATTTGCAGCCTCAGGTTGAAAAAGGCAAGAGAGTGGTGGTACAATTTGGTCGCAAAAAATTTTATGCCGCCCTAATAGTTTCGCTTTCTGAAAAATCTCCCGAAAACATTGAAACAAAAGAAATTGTGCAGGTGCTGGACGAGCATCCGGTTATTTTGCCACAAAACCTGGAGTTGTGGAAATGGATGGCAACTTATTATTGCTGCACCCTGGGCGATATTTTCAGAGCAGCACTTCCTCCCGGCCTGAAACTGGAAAGTAAATCGAAAATTCTTCTTGCCGGAAATGAAGATGAGCATGAAATTTCGGAAGAGGAGCAGCAGATTCTTATAGAACTTGAACAGGATGTGAATACGCTTGAGGGATTGCAGCGAAAACTCGGTAACCGTTTTTCCTACCCTTCGCTGAAAAAATTACTGGATAAAAATATTGTTCAGATTGAAGAGAAAATCAGTTCGAAATACAAACCCAAAACCGAAACTTTTATCAGGCTGCATCCGCAGATAAAAACGGGAGAGCAGTTGAATGAAACGGTTGAAAGCCTGGCGAAAGCCAAAAAGCAACAGGCATTGCTGGTTCATTTTTGTGAAAAAACAAATGTTTTCAGTGAGAAGCAAAAAACTTTCATCAGTAAAAAAGAGTTGCTGAAAGGTACGGATTTCAGTTCGGCTGTTCTGAATGAACTGGACAGGAAAACAATACTGAAAAAATATCAGCAACAAATTTCACGGATTGAAGAAGATGCGCAAAAGCAGGTAAATATAAATCTGCTGAATACATACCAGGAAAAAGCACTTAATGAAATAAAAGCTGTTTTCGAAGAAAAAGATGTGGCGCTCATTCACGGAATTACAGCCAGCGGAAAAACCGAAATTTACATTCATCTCATCGATGAAATTTTGAGAAAAGGCAGGCAGGCGCTTTACCTCGTTCCTGAAATTGCACTCACCACACAAATTATACAACGCCTGAAAAATGCGTTTGGAAAGAAAGTGGGAATTTACCACTCGCGGCTGAACAGCCAGGAACGGGTGGAAATATGGGAAAAAGTGCTGCAGTTTCAAACAAATCCGGACGAAGGTTACCAGGTGATACTGGGTGCTCGTTCTTCGCTGTTTATGCCTTTTTCAAAACTGGGGCTGGTAATTGTGGACGAGGAGCACGAAAATTCTTTCAAGCAATTCGACCCGGCACCGCGATACAATGCCCGCGATATGGCGGTTGTTTTGGGAATTCAGAATAACGCAAAAGTACTGCTCGGTTCGGCCACGCCTTCTTACGAAAGTTATTTCAATGCGCTGAAAGGAAAATACGGCCTGATAAATCTTGAAAAACGGCATTCGAATATTGAACTGCCCGAAGTGATTGTTACCGACATAAAACGGGCCTGGAAAACAAAACAGATGCGCTCGGTACTTACGCCTCAGCTTTTTGATTTGATGGACAACGCATTTGCAAACAAAGAGCAGGTGATCCTCTTTCAGAACCGGCGGGGTTATTCGCCTTTTGTGCAGTGTTTTAATTGTGGCTGGATTCCCAAATGCCAGAACTGCGATGTGAGCCTGACTTATCACAAGTATAAAAAACAACTCAATTGCCATTATTGCGGATACCATCATCTTCATCCAAACGAATGTCCTGAATGCGGCTCACCCGAGATTAAAACCCGCGGTTTTGGAACCGAAAAAATTGAGGATGAACTGAAACCGCTTTTCCCCGGAGCGGAAATCGACCGGATGGACTTGGACACAACTCAATCGAAAAATGCGTTTGGAAAAATAATCCACAACCTGGAATCGCGAAAAACCGATATTTTAATTGGTACTCAAATGGTAACCAAAGGACTCGATTTTGAGCATGTGAGCGTAGTGGGGATTTTAAATGCCGACAACCTGATCAACTTTCCTGATTTCCGGGCCCATGAACGCGCCTACCAGTTGATTTCGCAGGTGAGTGGCCGCGCCGGACGAAAACACAACCGCGGGAAGGTAGTGGTGCAAACATCTGAGCCGGATCATCCGCTGATTGAGCTCATTCAAAAACAGGATTACCTCACTGCATTTCACAGGCAGATGGAAGAGCGGAAACTATTCAGGTATCCGCCGTTTTTCAGGCTCATAAAATTGATAGTAAAACACAAAAAGCCGGAAAATGTAAACCGTGTGGCCGGGCAGCTTAGTACAAAACTTCGTCAAAACACTCAACTAATAGTACTCGGGCCGGAATTTCCATTGGTAAGCCGCATTCAGTTGTGGTACCAAAAAGAAATCTGGTTGAAAATAAGCCGGAAACTGCCACCCGGAGAGGTGAAGGAATTTGTGATGCAATGCGTTCAGGAAGTTAAACATTTAAAGGAAAACAGCAGCAGTATTATCAATATCGATGTCGATCCGGGATAATTTTTAAGTATTTACGCATTTTGATATGGAATTATAATGGGTGTTCTTTTTCCGGCAATCAAATTTTTATAGTTTTGTAGCTCTTTAATTTTAACGGGTGAACGGAAAAGAAGTAAATCAGATATTTGAACA
>CAYUBV010000207.1:0-5252 GCA_964443035.1 uncultured Tangfeifania sp. | reverse complement strand
AACAGGCCGATGGATCGGTAGTAGTGAGGATGGGTGAAACCATGGTACTGGCAACAGTTGTTTCAGCCAAAGAAGCCAGAGAAGATGTGGATTTTATGCCACTGACAGTTGATTACCGCGAAAAATTTTCGGCAGCCGGCCGGTTCCCGGGTGGTTTTCTGAAACGTGAAGGACGGCCCTCCGACGATGAAATTTTGGCAGCCCGACTGGTTGACAGGGCGCTGCGCCCGCTTTTTCCGGACGATTATCATGCCGAAACGGCTGTAATGATTTCACTGATTTCAGCCAGCAAGGAAGACTTGCCCGATGCGCTGGTAGGGCTCGCAGCTTCGGCAGCCATTGCGGTTTCAGATGTACCTTTTGAAACCCCTATTTCTGAAGCAAGAGTCGGCCGGATTAATGGTGAATTCGTGATTAATCCCACATACGCACAACTGGAAGAATCTGATATCGACATAATGGTGGGAGCATCTTATGACAATATTATGATGGTAGAAGGCGAAATGGACGAAGTATCGGAAGAAGAGATGCTGGAAGCCATTAAATTTGCCCACGAAGAAATTAAAAAACAATGTAAAGCTCAGGAAGAACTCGCTGCAGAACTTGGCGTGGAAAAACGCGAGTATTCGCATGAAACAAACGATGAAGAGCTGCGGGAAAAGGTAAAAACTGACTTGTATCAAAAATGCTACGACATTGTAAACCAGAAAATTACCGACAAGCAGAAACGAATGGATGCTTTCCGGGAATTGCGCGATGAATACATTGAAGCGTACCTTGAGGAGAATTCAGAAAATGAAGAGATTGACCTTGAACTTCATGAAAAACTGATAAAAAGGTATTATCATGATGTTGAAAAGGATGCCATGCGCCGCATGGTACTCGATGACAGCATCCGGCTCGACGGAAGGGCTACAAACGAAATCAGGCCCATCTGGGGTGAGGTGGATTACCTGCCCGGATCACATGGTTCAGCACTTTTCACCCGCGGTGAAACACAATCGCTCACTTCGGTTACTCTCGGTACAAAAATGGATGAAAAAATCATCGATAATGTTACCGTACAAGGGAAAGAAAAATTCCTGCTTCACTATAATTTTCCACCGTTTTGTGTGGGCGAAGCACGCACACCACGCGGACTTAGCCGACGCGAAGTCGGTCACGGAAACCTGGCTCACCGGGCATTGAAAAAAATGATCCCGGATGATTTTCCCTACATCGTACGAATCGTTTCCGATATTCTGGAATCAAACGGTTCCTCATCAATGGCAACGGTTTGTGCCGGAACAATGGCAATGCTCGATGCCGGAATGGAAATGAAAAAACCGGTTTCAGGAATCGCTATGGGGTTGATTACCGAAAAGGAAAATGATAAATACGCCGTTCTTTCCGATATTTTGGGTGATGAAGACCACCTTGGCGACATGGACTTTAAAGTAGCCGGAACGGTTGACGGAATTACCGCCACACAAATGGACATTAAAGTTGAGGGACTGCCTTACGAAGTGCTGTCGCAAGCATTGCAGCAGGCAAAAGAGGGCCGTTTACACATCCTGGAAAAAATGATGGAAGTAATTCCGGGACCACGTGCCGAATTCAAACCGAATGTACCGCGTATCGAGGTGATGGAGATTCCGAAAGATATGATTGGCGCAGTAATCGGACCGGGAGGAAAAATTATCCAGGCAATACAGGAAGAAACCGGTTCGGTAATTGTTATCGAAGAAATTGACGATAAAGGTTTTGTGGAAATATCAGGTCCCGGGGCTGATGTGATTGAAGCTACCAAAGCAAAAATCAAATCGATAATTGCAATACCTGAAGTAGGTGAAGTATATACAGGTACTGTAAAATCAGTAGTTGCATTTGGTGCATTTGTTGAAGTTCTGCCAGGAAAAGATGGCTTGCTCCACGTTTCGGAAATGGACTGGAAGCGCGTTGAAAACCCGGAAGACGTAGTAAAAGAAGGCGATGTGCTGGAAGTGAAATTAATAGGTGTTGACGAAAGAACAGGCAAACTGAAACTTTCGCGCAAAGCTTTGCTGCCAAAACCTGAAGGCTATGTTGAACGTCCGCCAAGAGGCGATCGTCCGCCACGGCGCGATAACCGCAGAGACGATAACCGCCGCGACAACAGACGGGATAACCGGCGCGACGACCGCAGAGATGATCGGAGGGACAACAGAAGACCCCGTCGCGATGACGATAACCAATAAATAAGATTGGTTTTAGATATATTAAAAGCCGCTCAGCATTGGGCGGTTTTTTTTTGCTTAATCCCGGATTTGGAGCAAACCTGAAATATGAGGTTTCGACTTTATTGTTACTTTTGATTCAGAAAAATCAGGATAAAAATGGAAGAGTGGTCACAACGGATAGTTTCGCAGCTCGACGAAAAAACTAAAAACATTAAACAGCGGGATATCCGCTTTTACCGGGTGGAAGAGTTCAAACGAAACATCGAACGGGTTGGCGAGTTTTCGAAAAGCTGCCCTTATTGCGAAAAAGAAAAAATCAACATTGCCGTTATGGCAGGCAAAATAGATGAAGCAATTGATGTTCCGGGAAAAACACGTCGCGAATACGATCGGAGTATCAGCCGTCTGTCGGACCACATGCAAAAACATCACGGATTTTTCACTCCCTATTATTACACCTATCTTTTTTCATTTTTTGGAATGATAGCCGGCTTGCTGCTGGGTTACCTGCTGATGAAACTTTTTCCGGCCCACAACTTTGCCATGCTTTCTGCCGGTTTTGTTGCAGGGCTTTTAACCGGTTATTTCACCGGGAATGCCAGGGATAAAAAAATCAGAGCTTCAAAAAAAATAATGTAAAAACAGCGAAATGGCAATAACTATGTTTCATTTTAAATTATCTTAACCGACAATCTTTTTTTCAGGAACAGAATATGCGTTTTTTAGTTATAGAAGGAAATATAGGGGCAGGAAAAACTACACTGGCAGATAAACTGGCAAATGAATTCAATGCAAAACTCATTGTAGAGCAGTTTGCCGACAATCCTTTTCTGCCCAAATTCTATAAAAACCAGGAGCGGTACTCTTTTCCGCTCGAACTTTCATTTTTGGCCGACCGCTACAACCAGATAAAAGATGAAGTGATGAACCTTGATCTTTTTCACAACTTTCTGATTGCCGACTACTATTTTGCCAAATCGGCCATTTTTGCCCAAAACACACTGAAACAGGATGAATACCGGCTTTTCAGGCAGATTTTCGACATTGTTTTTGAATCGATGCCAAAACCCGATTTGTACGTTTACCTGCATTCCGATACGGAAAAGCTGCTTGAAAACATTGCCAAACGGGGACGAGACTATGAAAAAGAGATTACACCCGAGTACCTGGATAAAATCAGGGACGGATACTTTCATTTTTTTAAACAGGTGAACAGTTTTCCGGTATTGATCATCGATATCAATCACATCGATTTTGTTAATAATAATCAGCATTATGAGCTTTTAAAAGAGGCCATTTTTAAAAGTGATTATAAATTAGGCATAAATCGGCTTATTATGCCATAAAAAGTTATACAAGAACTTTTAAATAAAAAAAAGCTTTCTATTTTTGTGTGCGGATGAGAATTTACTTTAAATTATTTTAAATACTTGATATTATGAAAAATTTCAGCTTTAAACCTTTTGCCATTTTTGCACTGGCTGCTGTACTTTTATCCGGGTGTGCAGGGCTGGGCAAAATGAAGAAAAATGCCGACCAAATCCAGTTTAACGTTACCCCGGAAGTGCTTGAAACACATGCAGGAGAAGTTGATGTAGCCATCAACGGGAAATTTCCTGCCAAATATTTCAATAAAAAAGCCATTTTGGTTGCTACCCCGGTTTTGAAATATGAAGAAGGCGAAACTGCCCTCGAATCAGTTACCCTGCAAGGCGAAAAAGTGGAGGCCAACAACAAAGTTATCAGCTACAATGCAGGTGGCAGCTTTAGTTACAACGATGATGCGGACTTTAATGAAGCCATGCGGAAATCAGAACTCTACATGAACATCACCGCTACAAAAGGTGCTAAAAGTGTTGATTTCGACCCGATAAAAATTGCCGATGGTGTTATTGCCACCAGCACATTGGTTGCCAATTTCCCAAAACCAATTTTGGGTGTTCGCCGCGAGGCCAACAACACTGGCAAATACGATCCGAATATCGACCCGTTCCAAAGAATTGTTTCTGATGAAATGCTGGCCGACATTCATTACCTGATTAACCGCGCCAACCTTCGTGGTGAAGAAATTACCGCCGAAGATGTTCAAGGTTTACTGCAATACACTGAAAATGCAAACGCTGAAGAGCGTATCGACCTTAAAGGAGTAGAAGTTTCAGCTTATGCTTCACCCGACGGACCGGTTGATTTCAACACCGAACTGGCAGCCGACCGTAAAAATACTTCTTCTGACTTTCTTGCTGAAAAGCTGAAAGAAGCCGGTATCGATATCAACCTGAGAACCAGGTACACACCTGAAGACTGGGAAGGTTTTAAAGAAGAGCTGGAAAAATCAGATATTCAGGACAAAGAACTGATTTTGCGTGTGCTTTCGATGTACACCGATCCTGAAGTTCGCGAACGTGAAATCAGAAATCTTTCTGAAACATTTACCGTTTTGGCCGACAAAGTATTACCTGAACTGCGTCGTGCAAAACTGCTGACCAACGTTGAAATGATTGGTAAAACCGATGCTGAACTACAATCACTGGCCCAGTCGGATCCTGCATCACTCAACCCGGCTGAATTGCTTTATGCTGCTGCTTTATACGAAGATTTGGATGACCAACTGGCAATTTACAACTCGTTCCAGAAAGTTTACCCGGACGACTGGCGCGGACCGAACAACGCAGGTTATGTACTCGTAAAACAAATGAATTACGACGATGCAAAACCACTGTTCGAAAAAGCTGAAAGACTTAAAAATGACGAGCCTGTGATTAAAAACAACCTCGGTGCCGTTGCTCTTAACGAAGGAAATGTTGACGAAGCAGAAACCCTGTTTGGCGCTGCCTCAGGTGCCGGCGACGAAGTTAACTACAACCTCGGAATTTTGAGCATCAAAAAAGCAAATTACGACCAGGCTGTAAGGTACTTTGGGAGTTACCAGGATATCAACTCGGCACTTGCAAAAATGCTAACCGGAAACAACAACGGAGCTTTGAGGGATTTGGAAGCTTTCGAACGTGAAAACTGTTTCATGAAAGAATACCTGAAAGCAGTTATCGGTGCACG
>CAYUBV010000206.1:0-5253 GCA_964443035.1 uncultured Tangfeifania sp. | reverse complement strand
CACCGCGGCAAAAAATGATAAACATGATGTACATTGTTCTCACTGCAATGTTGGCACTAAACGTTGCAGCCGAGGTACTCGAGGCATTTCAGGTAGTGGATACCAGCCTTATCGAGACCCTGAAAACAGTGGACATGAAAAATGAACAGGTTTATGCCTCTTTCGAACAAGCTTATGCTGAAAATCCAGCCAAAGTTGGTGAATGGAAAGAGAAAGCAGACCACCTGAATAATCTCACTTTCGAAATGTATTCTTTCATCGCCCAGCTAAAAGAAAATTTGGTGCGAGATTCCGGGGTTACCCCTGTTACAAGCGAAAATCCTTTGGAAGAAGATGATTTTTATTTGGTTACACAGGATGGCGACACATTAATTTTGAATAAAGAAGACGACCTGAATGCGCCATCTGAATATATGATTACACAGGGAAATGCCGAAATATTGAAAGAAAGACTGATTGAATTCCGGGAAAACACGCTTGCCCTTATCGACGACGAAGATGTAGAATTAAGAAATACGATTCAGGCTGCTCTCGACACCTCAGATCCTCCCGTTAACATGAAAGAGGGTGGGGAAAGTAAATCGTGGGAAACACAACGGTTTTTAAATAAACCATTGGTGGCTGTTCTTACGCTTCTGTCAAAAATTCAAATCGATGTAAAAAACACAGAATCAAATGTGGCCAACTACCTGTTTGCACAAATTGATGCCGGGTCGTTTAAATTTAATAAGCTGGGTGCACGGGTAATTCCAAATTCCAATACTGTTTTGCAGGGTGAAGAATATATTGCAGAAGTATTTCTTGCTGCTGAAGACACAACCCAGCAACCCACAATACTTATTAATAACCGGCCTGTTGAAGTCAGGGACGGAAAAGCAACCTACCGTGTAAAAGCCAACGAACCCGGTGTATTTAGCTGGAGTGGCCTTATAAAATACAGAACACCTGCAGGAATTGTGCGGGACTACCCGTTTGAACAGGAATATCAGGTTACCCGTCCAAGTGTAACCATGTCGGCTACCCGGATGAATGTATTTTACCAGGGACTCGACAATCCGTTTGATGTGGGTGGTGGTGGAATTCCACAGGAAAATCTTAATGTGGAAATGACCAACGGAACAGTTGTTAAAAGTGGAAATGAATATATTATCCGCCCCGATGAGGTAGATGAACAGGGAAACAATACAGTCGTTTCAGTTTATGCCAATGTTGGTGGTGAAAGACGGTTGATTGGGTCCAGTGACTGGCGTGTAAAGCGGGTTCCCGACCCGGTGGCGCAGGTTGCCGGACAAACAGGTGGTACTATCAGAAAAGAACGCTTGCTGGTAGAAGATGGTGTATTAGCCGTTTTGGAAGATTTTGATTTCGATTTTACTTATACCATAACCCAGTTTACTGTGGAAGTGCCCGGTCCGGGAGGGTTTGTAAACCGTTGGGAATCGACAAGTAACAGGTTTACCGACGATATGAAAGCTCAGTTTGGAAGATTAAATCCTGAAGAAATAGTTTATATAGGTAACATCAGAGCGGTTGGAGATAATGGAGAAACACGCGATCTCGACCCGATACCTTTAAAAATACGTTAGACATGAAAAAATTAATTGGTTATACCGTAGCAATATTATTTGCAGTTGCATTGACTGGCAAATCGTCTGAAGCCCAGATTGTAAACGGGGCTTATACTCAAAACGATGTCTACCAGAAAAAGCCGATGCCTTTACCATCTGTCCGTGAGGCCGATGTTTTCTGGTCGAAAACCCTTTGGCGCATCATCGATTTGCGCGAAAAAATGAACCTCAATTTGTATTATCCGACAGAGGAGATGTCAGGACGCGAAAACCTGATTGCACTGCTTTTGGAAGGAATTGAAAACGGACAAATTACACCTTATGATGCCCGTTTGGACGATGATTTCAAAGTACCGATGACATTTGAGCAGGTAAAGGAGTCATTTGGAGCCGAGGCATCAACCGAAGAAACCATTGATTTTGATACAGGTGAGCGTAAAACCGTAACTATTCAGGCCGAAATCCGCCCCACTGAAATCAAGCAGTACATGCTTAAGGAAGAGTGGTATTTCGACAAACAATCTTCTACATTGCAGGTGCGGCTAATCGGTATTTGTCCAATTCGTGAATATGTTCGTGAGGATGATGCCACAGAAGAAGTTCAGCGGCAAAAAGTTTTTTGGGTATATTACCCGGAAGTTCGTGACCTACTCGCTACCAATCTTGCGCTGAATCCATACAATGAGGCACAATCAATGTCATACGACGAAATTTTCATCAAAAGATTCTTCAACAGCTACATCGTAAAAGAGTCGAATGTTTATAATAACCGTGACATCAGTGCTTACCTGAGTGGTACAAATGCAATGCTTGAGTCTAAGAAGATTGAAGAAGAGATGTTTAATTTCGAACAGGATCTTTGGGAATATTAACAATAAAGATATTTTAAAGCCTTATGCTTTCATAAGGCTTTTTTTAAACTCAAAAAAATTTCTGTCACCTATTTGAAATATTCTTCCAACAAAAAACAGAGAATGAGAAAAGCAGTAATATATATTATTTTGGCCTCGGGTCTGCTTTTCAATTCTTGCCGGAATGAAATCACACAGTTCCTGCCGGGAGGTGAACGAAAATCGGGTACCTGGTTTGAACCCACCCCTTACGGAATGGTGTTTGTTCCGCGTGGCTCTTTTGTAATGGGAACTTCCGGAGAAGATCTTCAAACCTCTGAAAATTCAAGAAGAGTATCCGTAGAATCTTTTTGGATGGACGACACTGAAATTACAAATAATGAATACCGGCAGTTTGTTTACTGGGTGCGCGATTCAATTGCACGTAAGCTGCTGGGCCAAACTTACACCGATTATGCAATAATGGAAGATGCATACGGCACCCCCCTCGACGAGCCAAAAATAAACTGGGATGAAAAAATAGAATGGGACGATCCGGATATGCAGATGGCAATGGAGGAGCTTTACATTCCTGAAGAAGAGAGGTTCTCTTTTCGTCGTGAAATAGATTCCAGAAAACTTATTTATGATTATTACTGGGTTGATTACAAACAGGCTGCCAAATCATCGAATCGTTATAATTTTGAAAATCAGAGTTATGAAGGAACGGTTGTGAACGAAGACGGAGAAACCGTACCTATTGTTAACCGGAGTTCGTTTTTAATGCATGAAAGCGTTCCGGTTTATCCCGATACGCTAAGCTGGATAAGAGACTTCACCTATACCTACAACGATCCTTTCACCATGAAATATTTCTCACATGTAGGTTTTGATAATTATCCGGTTGTTGGTGTTACCTGGAAACAGGCAAAGGCGTTTAGTCACTGGCGAACAAATCTGAAAAGAGCATTTAACAGCCGCTTAAATGAAACACCGGCACACGATTACCGCTTACCTACGGAATCGGAGTGGGAAATGGCTGCCCGCGGCGGACTGAACAATACCCTTTATCCGTGGGGAAGCTATTATACCCGGAACATTAAAGGATGTTTTGTTGCCAATTTTAAACCGCTTCGCGGAAATTATGTTGCCGACAGCCCAACTACCACAACTACTATGATGGTAGGAAAATTCGACCCCAATAATTACGGGCTTTATGACATGGCCGGGAATGTGGCTGAATGGACCAGTACTGCTTTCTACGAATCGGCGTATGATGTAGTACACGATATGAATCCTGAAATGCAGTACGATGCAAAACCCGATGATCCTGCTGTAATGAAACGTAAAGTTATCCGCGGCGGCTCATGGAAAGACGTCGCCTATTTTATCCGCGTATCTACCCGGACTTATGAATACCAGGATACTGCCAAATCGTATGTGGGTTTTCGTTGTGTTCGTTCATCGTTTAAAAGCGAACTGGACAACCGCTGATTTTAAAACTGCTCTTTGTGTTCATACTTGCTGGTAATCACAAATTATATTTATTGAGGTATTTTTCAAGAAAATTCAGATCCTTCTTGAGATAAATGATTATATCCTGCAGCGACATTGAAGGGTCGGTTGAACCGTGTTCTGCTCCGCCTAAATCATATTCGTAATGAATGGAGACAGGTCCCTGAATATTCATTTTTTCATATAACTTAAAGAACTTCGGGAAATTAACCATGCCCTCGCCCAAAGGAACATTTTTTACATGCCAGTCGCCTTTATCGTTTTTGTGCCAGATAAAATCTTTAATATCGGTAGTGCCAATCCATTCGGCCAGTAATTTCATTCCGCCCGGCCATGAATTTGCACCCTCAACTGTGGCATGCCTAATATCATACTGCACACCGATATTTTCCGGGTCCCGATCTTTCAGGAGATGGTACAAATCCCAAACCGGCCCGCCAATTCCCGTTCCCGAGTGATTTTGGTAATTACCGCACACGCCGAATTTTCTGTTTAGCGCTTCAAATTTTTCGAAAGTGCGTTTATGATTATCCAGGTTTTTCATTACAGAAAGATTGTTGTCATATTTTAACCAACCCATCCGGTAATATTTAATTCCCAAACCGGACATTGTTTTCAGAATTTGAATGGAGTGTTTGTCTTCCGGATCAACAATTTCAGTAGTAATCATTTTTGAGTCGATGCCATTTTTACGCAAAGCTGAAATTGCTTTGGGCAGGTCGGTTTCAACATTCTCGGGCAGCACCTGGCCTCCTCTCCGAACGGTCAGGTCAGCTCCGTCGAATCTATTTTCGGCCAGTACTTCTGCCATTTTATCGTAACTTAAAAACTGCAGGCATTTGGTGAAAACATGGATGGGGTGTAATTTTTCTTTCGGAGAAGAAAGAACAGAAGCTGATGAATTGAATCCGAGCGTCATTCCTGCCAACCCTGCTGATGTTGTTTTAATAAAGTTTCTTCTGGTATTCATTTTTATATGATTTACGGATAAAAGATACAAAAAATGCCTGTAAATCATTCTGTTGATTCGGATATAAAAAAAGGTGCCCTTTTCTGAGCACCTTCATGATTTGTATTTTTTACAAGTTAAATGCTAAAATTAAATCCTGTAAAAAAAGTTATGCCCGGCATTGGGTATCCGTAATTAATTGAATAGGATTGATCGAGCAGGTTTTTCCCCGAAACATAAAAGTTGATGTTTTGGGTAAACTGATAGGAAAGCATCAGGTTAGCAAGTGTATAGTCTTCTTTTTTTGGATTATCTTCTATTAATGTATAGAGCCCTGAAATTTGCTGCAACGAAAGATTGGCCCTGAATTTATTTTCTGAATAAGTTCCGT
>CAYUBV010000205.1:0-5273 GCA_964443035.1 uncultured Tangfeifania sp. | reverse complement strand
TCGCGGTTTCTGTTGAGTGTTTCCCATTTTAAAAGGTAACGAATATCTTCTTCACCGCTATCTCCTATATCGCCGGAAGTGCGCACCTGTAAACCCGGAAACTCGCCTTCGGGCTTTATGGTTTCGCCAAAAGGTTCCGGTTTCAGCACTTTGCCAGTGGGATCAAAATCATTGTTTAAAAGAATCGTTCCGAACCCATATTTGATGTGCCAGTAATCCACTTCGTAGTTTCCATCATCCCGCTGCCGAAAACCTTTTAAAAGTATTTCGCTGTTAATGCTTCCGTTTCCTGAAAAAAACCAGCGGTAATCCCATTCTGTAATGGGTTTATAAAACCATTCTTTTCCGTTGAGTTGCGCAATATAAAGCTGTGTATTTCCCTCCGGATCGAATTTATGGTAAACGAAAACAGGATTATTATTTTCATCCAGAATGAGCCGCGCTGCCAGGTTGATAATTCCTCCTTCAACCGGAATCGGGTCAACAATCAGCGATTTTTTGGCCAGCGTAGCAGGTAGCGTAATCGATTCGCCAAAAGCATTGTACCAGTTTTTCAGGTCGGGACTTTTCATGTAAGAAAGGTCATGGTTGGTGGAACAATCAGGTGTGTCACGCCAAACCCAGTACACATGGTACCAGTTGTCTTTCATCAGGGTTGGCTGCGACTGGTAGGCGTTCATCAGGCCTTGACCGTCAGTGAGCGGAGCATCGAGCAGCCTGCTCCAGGTTTTGGTTTCGGTATTGTAAATATTGTAAATCTCGTTTCCGTCGCCACTTCCCCCATCGCGGTAATGAAATATCAGTTCTCCATTCCTGTCGTTCATAAATTTGGGATACGTAGCCCGTTTTTCTTCGGTTCCTACCATTTCCATTTCCTGTTCCAAAGTGGAAATGTCATTTGGAAGGGCGCTTCTGAAATAGGTTATCGGATGTACGTGCATGTTCCCTGAAAGATGAATAAAACCTTCTTTGTCGATTCCCAGCGTAACAGAATTGTGGCTGTCCCAGCCGAGTACGGTACTGGTGCCGCCATGTGTTTCGCGTGAAGTGGCCGGCATAATGTGTAGTTGAAATTCCGGGTCGTTCAAATTGCGTTGCCCAACTACCATATTTCGGTTGGCATTGTAGTAAGCAATGTACTGCCGGTCTCCATGTGTGAGTAAACAAAACCCAACCGGGTGACCGGCCCATACACTGTCGATTTCGATGGTCTGTACGATGGTTTCGGTATTTCCCGTTTCATCGATTACCAGTGGGTCCTGCGAATAACCTGATGCAAATGAAATTACCAAAATAAGAATTAAAAAGTACCTTATGCTATTCATTTTTGTTGATTTTTTACTTTTATATCGCGGAAGCCGTAACTACATTTACTTTCCAATCCATTCAACGTGTTTTATTTCTCCTTCAATGATTTTGATAATTCATCAAAAGTATCATTTGATTTACACATTGTTGCTTCATTTACCTGAAAGCCGGATTTTAACAGATTCATTACTATCTTCAACTGTCCAGGCAGGGATGCGTATTTCCAGCCGCTTGAGATTATCAATCCGACGATCGAGTTTCAGCGGTGGCGGATCGAGTGAAACCACAGAAATCCGGTACTCCGGATGCGAAAGATTGTCCAGTTTTAACTCTTTGCCATCCTGGCGAAGAACAGCGCCTCCCTTTACAATTTCCACATCGGCCCGGGTAATTAGTTGCCAGGTAATTAATTCGGTTGCATCAGAAGTTTTTATTTCATCCTCAATGAGAATAGAAGTTGGGCTGTCTTTTATAAATGTACGGTATGCTTCAGCCACCTGTCCTTCAAGGGTTGGTGTCATATTGAACACTGCTTTGGGCTTATCGCCTTTATTAAATTCGTGCAGCGTAACCAATCCTTCGGTCCGGTGCAGTTCATCATTAATTGTAAGGGTACTGTGGCCGTAATTATTTTTTGTAAGCAATGTCCATCGTTCGCAATCCTGGCAACGGCCCCACAAATCGAAACCGGTTTTTTCCAGTTCATGGTATGGCTGATTTCCGGGATCAATGACCCAGCGCACTCCGTTCAATTCAAAAATAAACGAACCACCGTCCATGTTTCCATGATTCACCATTCCGCGGCCACCTTTTCCGCCAAAATAATACTGGTGCGGATCATTTTCGCCGCCGGTAAAAAACACCACCGGATTGGAGCCTTCTCCTTTCCATTCGGTGGGCATTTTCTCGTCATTTTTAGGTTTAAACTGTGAAATCCATACCAGTGCCGCACCTCCCAATCGGGATAATTTATTCATTTCGCCGGGTGGTTTTAAAAACCGTTCTTTCTCAAAAAATGCAGGATTGCCGGTTTTTGATGCAAACCAGGCAAGAACGATATCACCGTTTTCACTGCGTTTATCACCACAATCGGCAAAATTGTAATACCATCCCGAAGGAGCAAAACTCAGTTTCCGGAAAACAGCGCTTTCTTTAAAAGCCGGATATTCAAAATGGCCGAAATCATGGCCAAACGCACTCTCCAGCATTGCCGCCGTTACAACTGAAAAACTGGTACCATAACTCCAGTATGTTGAACCTTCGGGATAAACACCGTCCGGTCCGTACTCCGCCAATGAGTGGGGCAATCCATCCAAAGCCCGGTGGATGGTTTTGGCAGCCAGTTCGGGATCCACTTCAGCAATGGCAATGGATGCTGCAATCATCCCGCCGTTACATACCTGGTTCCAGTTATTTGATCCGTATGCCCAGCCGGGAGTTCTGCCGTTGTCAGGCCAGCTTGGTTTTATTCCCTTTTCAATGAGTGCATTTTGGGCCAGTTCGATGGTTGCTTTTGGCAGTTTCCCGGCAGTCCAGTCGAGCGCAAAAGCCACCGCCATCGCCATTTCAGCCACATCGAGAAAATGCGACGGATTCCAGTCCGAGAAATTACAGACAGCCATTACTTCATCGTTGATGCGATTGAGAATTACCGGATCCTTTTCCATACGGTAAACTATTCCAAGCATATTTATGCGGTAAAGCATTTCGCGTGAGACGGAAAGTAACCGGCGCCCGGTCATCACCCTCTCCAGTAATGGTTCATCAAAAACTTGAGCAGCATTTAACTGAATGACTTTGTACATATTCTGAACCACCGGATCGGTTTTCGACTCTTTTCTCAACTGTTTTTCTATTTCCGAATTCAAAACCATACGTGGCTGTGATTTCCGAAGGTTTTTCTTCAGATATTGTACAGTAACCGGATTATTTAGTTGAGGAATATCTTTTCCGTAACACTCTGAAAATGGTAAAATCAGCAGAACCTGAGTTGAAATTATAAAAACAAAATAATAGGATAATTTTCGGAATGATGCTTTAATTTTTCTCATTTTAATAAATATAGGTTGTAATCTACAATTTTAATAAATAATTGAGAATAAACCTTACAGATGATATCCGGCAAATAATAAATCCGCTTAATTTTTTTTTGCATTTTCATATAAAAATAGCTGGTTTATGATAATCTTTACGCGGAAACGTAATATCAAACAATCGTTTTTCGATCATTTCAAATATTGATTCCTATGAAAAATAATTCCTCGATGAAACAAAAAATCTTATTTTTCTTCTTATTTTCCGGTTTGTTCTTAATGGCTCAGGGACAGGGCAAAAGCTTGCCTGATGATGTAGTGATAACATACAAAAAAAATAAAACCGAGGTACGCTCTAATAAAAATGGAGAATTACTAATAAATGTATCGCAAAAGGATATTCAGAAATTTGAAACCGATGGGTTAGTCCGTTACAGCGACTTCGGTGCAAAAGGAGACGGCAAGGCCGATGATACAGACGCCATATCTGCTACCCATGCGTACGCCAATCAACACAATCTTCCTGTGAAAGCCGATGAAGGGGCTACTTACTATATCGGGGGAAAGAACCGCACAGCGGTTATCCAAACCGATACCGATTTTGGTACGGCTGCATTTATTATTGACGATACCGATGTCGAAAATCGTAATGCAAATGTTTTCCTTGTTAGTTCCAATCTGCAACCGTTTAAACCGGAAGGTATATCTTCTCTTAAAAAGAACCAAAACAAAGTTAATGTCTCGTTGCCCAAAACCTGCCTCATAACCGTCACCGATTCGAATGTAAGGCGCTACATCCGGTTCGGGCCGAATCAAAACGATGGATCCCCGCAGACGGATATTTTTATCGCCGATAAAAACGGCAATGTGGATATGGACGCTCCGATAATCTGGGACTTCGACCAAATCACAGACATTACTGCTCTTCCCATTAATGAAAAGGCACTGACCATCATTGGCGGACGCTTTACCACCATAGCCAATAAAGCAGAATCAAAGTACACCTACTATAGCCGGGGCATCGCCATCAGGCGTTCCAATGTTTTGGTGGATGGGCTGGAACACCGCATCACTGGTGAAGATGATCATGGCGCCCCTTATAGCGGTTTCATCAACATCCGTGACTGTGCCTACGTAACGGTTCAAAATACCTTGTTAACCGGACACAAAACATACCGCACCATCGGCTCGGCAGGTAAACCTGTTCCCATGGGTAGCTATGATATTACGGTAAACCGTGCACTTAATGTATCATTCATAAACTGCACTCAGACAAATGATATCGATGACCGGACATACTGGGGAATCCTGGGGTCCAACTACAGTAAAAATCTTATTTATGACACGTGTACCCTGTCACGATTCGATGCCCACATGGGGGTTGCCAATGCCACCATCCGCAACTCAACCCTTGGACACATGGGAATAAATGCCATCGGCTTCGGTACCTTTACAGTGGAGAATTCCACTATTCGGGGAAGGACCCTGATCAACCTGCGTTCCGACTATGGCAGCACATGGCAGGGAGAATTCATCATCCGTAACTGTACTTTTGTACCCGCAGGCGGTAGATCAACAAGCGCCAGCCTGATTGGCGGATCCAATTCCGGGCAGCATGATTTCGGCTATACCTGTTATATGCCGGAACGAATTATCATCGAAGATCTGCACATCGACGACTCCAATCATCCGGCAGATTACAAAGGTCCGGCTATTTTTGGAAATTTCAATTCAAAGATGACCGACGATTCTTACGTGGAAAAGTTTCCCTATGTCAAAACCAGAGAGGTCATTCTCAGGGAAGTGACCACCGCCAGCGGCAAAGACTTAAGGGTCAGCGAGAACCCATTCATGTTTAAAAATGTGAAAATAAATACCGAGTAAAATACATTTATAAAAATCCATGCGTGACTTTGCAGAGAAATGAGTTTG
>CAYUBV010000204.1:0-5284 GCA_964443035.1 uncultured Tangfeifania sp. | reverse complement strand
CAGGCCGTAACAAATCCTGCAGTTTCGCCCGATGAAGTTGAAATTGGGGTGGTTGAACACCTCGACGAATACCTGCCCGACAGCATTTATCTGATAAATGAAGACGGTGAACAGGTTTGGCTCTCGGATGTAATCGACAAGCCAACCATCATTAATTTTGTGTATTACCGCTGCCCGGGAATTTGCAGCCCGTTGATGGAAGCTGTTGCCGGAGTGATGAACAAATCGGAACTGGTTCCGGGCGAGGATTACCAGGTTGTTACCATCAGTTTCGACCCGCGGGAAACCATCGATCTGGGAATCAGGAAAAAGAAAAATTATTTGGGACTGATGTCGGAAGAAAAAGCTGCCCAGGCTAAAGACGGCTGGCTGTATTTTGTAAGCGACAGCGCCAGTATTGTAAAAGCCACAAATGCTACGGGATTCAAATACAAAAAAACCGGCAACGACTTTTTACATGCTGCTTCGCTGACAGTGGTGAGTCCGGACGAAAAAATTACGCGCTATTTAAACGGTATGAATTTTTTACCCTTTGAATGGAAAATGGCAATCGTTGAAGCCTCAAAAGGACAATCGGGACCAACACTAAATAAAGTACTCCGATTTTGCTTCACCTACGATCCGGCAGGACAGGCCTATGTTCTGAATTTCACAAAAGTGGGTGGAGTCGTCATCATGTTTTTTGCTGTTGTATTATTATTATATTTGGTTCTGAAACCGAGAAAAAAAGGTAAAATTTAAACTAAACAGTATTATGCAATCGACAAATGTTGCTAACCAGCCAAACTATCTGGAATACCGGGGAAGGTATAAAGGATTGCTGGGTTGGATTTTTTCTACCGATCACAAACGCATCGGGTTGCTTTATCTCTATTCCATGCTGATAATGTTTTCAATAGGGGCCCTTTTGGGGCTTGCTATGAAACTTGAATTGCTGGCACCCGGCAAAACCATTATGGATGCCCAGCTTTACAATGCTACGTTTACAGTACATGGGGTAATCATGATTTTTATGATTGTTATTCCGGGGCTGCCGGCTGTTTTTGGAAACCTGCTGCTGCCCATTATGATTGGCGCCAAAGATGTGGCTTTCCCGAAACTAAACCTCCTCTCCTGGTGGTTTTATGTGGCCGGCGTTTTTCTGGTGCTTTCCGCATTGATTTTCGGACCGGGCATGCCAGATACCGGATGGACATTTTACGCCCCCTATAGTTTTAAGACAGGCACCAACATGCTGCCGGCAATTTTCGGGGCATTTGTTCTTGGGTTTTCATCCATCCTGACAGGGTTGAACTTTTTGGTAACCATTCACCGGCTGCGTTGCCCGGGGCTGAAGTGGACCAAACTACCGCTGTTTGTGTGGACACTTTACGGAACAGCCTGGATTCAGTTGCTGGCAACACCCGTTGTTGGAATTACGCTGGTTTTAGTGGCGCTTGAACGGATGTTCGGAGTGGGCATTTTCGATCCGGCACTGGGTGGCGATCCTGTGCTTTATCAGCACCTCTTCTGGATATACTCACACCCGGCGGTTTATGTTATGATACTCCCGGCAATGGGGGCTATTTCTGAAATCATTCCTACATTTTCGCAAAAACATATTTTTGGGTATAAAGCAATTATCGCCTCTACAATGGCCATTGCATTTGTTGGTTACCTGGTTTGGGGGCACCACATGTTTACAGCCGGAATGAGCGGAACGGCGCAATACTATTTTTCACTGCTGACATTTATTGTTGCCATTCCCAGCGCAATTAAAGTATTTAACTGGATATCCACCATGTACAAAGGCTCCATCAATTTACAAACTCCTTTTTACTGGGCCATTTCCTTCATTTTTGTATTTATGATTGGCGGATTCAGCGGCCTGGTGCTGGGCGCACTGGCTGCCAATATTTATGTGCACGATACGGCATTTGTGGTGGCTCACTTCCACTACATTGTGTTTGGAGGAACAGGATTTGCCTTTTTTGCAGCCATGCATTACTGGTTTCCCAAAATATTTGGCCGGATGTACGATACAGCCTGGGCAAATATTGGCTGGCTGGTATTTTTTATCGGATTCCTGACTTTGTATTCACCCATGTTTTACCTTGGAATGATGGGGATGCCACGCAGGTATTACGATTACCTCGATGAATTTCACGGAGGAAATATTTTGAGTACTTTCGGTTCGTGGATTCTTGCAACCGGCTTAATTATTATCATTACCAACCTGGTGCGTTCGGCGCGCCATGGGCCAAAAGCCGAAGCAAATCCGTGGCACGGAAAAACACTGGAGTGGACAGTTCCTTCGCCGCCGCCGGTTGAAAATTTCGATGAAATTCCTGAAATTGGCGAACACGACGGACCATATAATTACAAATAAAACGGGAAAGATCATGGGAAATAGTTCACATACCGTGGTACACGACCATTACGATGCAGAGGCTTCCAAAATAGGAATGTGGTTGTTTATTTTTACCGAACTGCTGCTTTTCGGCGTCCTTTTCGTTATTTATTCGGTTTACCGGTTCATGAATCAGGATGCCTTTCACCTGGCAGCCGAAGAACTGGATACTTTTACCGGGGCAGTAAATACCATTATCCTGCTGGTGAGCAGTATGACCATTGCCATGTCGACAACTGCGCTTCAAAAAGGCAACAAACGGTTTACTTTATTGCTGTCGGCCATTACCGTAATCCTGGGAATTGTGTTTATGGTGAACAAGTATTTCGAATGGAAAACCAAATTTGATCACGGCATCTTTCCGGGTTCTGAAATGCTGACCGAAACCCTGAGCCAGGGCGAAATTCTTTTTTTCGGTCTTTATTTTATCATGACCGGACTGCATGCCCTGCACATTGTTATCGGCATTGTTTTTATTGCTGTTGTGATGAAAAAAGTAGCCACAGGAAAAATACATGCGCAAAGATCGGCTTTGCTCGATAATGCAGGTCTTTACTGGCACCTTGTCGATATAATCTGGATATTTCTTTTTCCGTTGTTTTACCTGATAACCTGAATTAAAAAAGCTTATGTCAGACGAAAAAAAACATATTGTTCCTTACAGAGTTTACGTAATCGTTTTAATAGCATTGGTAATCCTCACTGTGCTGTCAATCTTAATTACCGGCATCGAACTGGGGAAATACACGGTTGCAGGAGCTCTTATTTTTGCCATCGTAAAATCGTTTCTGGTATTAACCTGGTTTATGCACCTGAAATACGATGAACTCTATATAAAATTGATGGTCGGATTTGTTTTTGCTATACTTGTAGTTACCATTGTTGTTACATTTTTAGATTATTTATACCGATAAAAACCATGTACAGTCCGGAAATTACACAGGCATCCAATTTTGTTGAAGGCGTTGATTTCGCCTTTTTGCTAATACTCGGGATATCGTTTTTCTTTTTGATTTCCCTCACCGTTTTAATGCTGGTTTTTATTTATAAATACAACCGGAAAAGAAATCCGAATCCTACACAAATTGAAGGAAGCGTCAAGCTGGAAATTCTTTGGACAATTGTTCCGTTGCTCATTACACTTCTGATGTTTTATTACGGATGGGCAGGGTATAAACCCATGCGCACCGCACCCGATGATGCCATGGAAGTTACGGTTTACGGAAGGATGTGGAATTTTTCTTTTGAATACGAAAACGGCCGCCGTACCGATACGCTTTACCTGCCCAAAGATCAACCGGTGAAACTCAACCTGGAGGCAATGGATGTGCTGCACAGTTTATACATTCCGGCTTTTCGTGTTAAGCAGGACATGGTTCCGGGGATGGAAAACAACTTTATGTGGTTCGAACCGCAAAAAATAGGTACGTATGAATTGTATTGTGCCGAATACTGCGGGCTACAGCACTCCTACATGTATTCCTACGTTAAAGTAATGGAAGATACGGCGTTCCAGTCGTGGATTACCGACACCACCCAACAGACCATGACTGCCGATATCGATTCTCCGGTGGCTACCGGACGCCGGATCATGCAAAACATCGGATGCTTTGCCTGCCATTCAATCGACGGATCACGGCTGGTAGGTCCTACTTTCAAGGGAATCTGGGGAGCGGAACATACCGTTATTACCGATGGAGAGGAGCGCCAGGTAACCGTTGACGAGGAATACATCCGCCGTTCGATATATGACCCCAATGCCGACGTAGTGGAAGGTTTCAGCAAAGGACTGATGTTATCCTATGAAAGGGAGCTATCCGACGAAGATATCGACAATATTATTGAATACCTGAAGACGCTGGATTGAAAAATTTTGTTGCATTCCTGAAAATAATTATTGAACTGGGCAAGATCCGGATTGCCCTGCCGGTGGCATTATCTGCTTTGGCAGGCTTTACACTTTATGCCGGCGAAATTGGCTCAACCGGTTGGCTGCTTGCACTGGGAGTGTTTCTGATGTCGTGCGGCTCGGGTGCAATCAACCACTGGCAGGAGCATAAAACCGATGCCCGGATGCCGCGCACACAACACCGCCCGATTCCTTCAGGCCGGATTTCCGTAGCCGGGGGTTTGCTAATCGCGCTTTTTTACGTGGCTGCCGGTTCGGTTGTGCTCTACTTCAGCAATCCACCCATTGCACTGGGCCTGAGCTGGACCACCCTGTTTTTTTATAACCTCATGTATACTCCGCTGAAAAAAGTAACGGCATTTGCCGTGATTCCCGGCTCAATGGTGGGCGCACTTCCGCCGCTTATTGGCTGGACCGCCGCCGGAGGAAATATTACTTCTGAAATTATATTGCTGGTCGCCATTTTCTTTTTTATCGGTCAGATTCCGCATTTCTGGTTGCTGCTGCTCATGTTTGGCGATCAGTACAAAAAAGCCGGAATGCCCAGTCTGAACCAGATTTTTAGTGAGAACCAGATAAAACGGATTACTTTTACCTGGGTGTTGACCACAGTAGCCTCTGCACTGCTGGTGCTTTTTTTCATATTTACCAGTAAAGCGCTGCTGATTCTTCTTCTGTGCTACACTTTCTACCTGCTTTTTTCGCTCAGTTTCTCCATGATGGTAAAAAATGAACTCAAAGTAAAACAGGCTTTTTACAAGCTCAATTTCCTCTACCTTTTTATGATGTTGTTTTTGATTGCCGACAGCCTGATGCGATAACCAGAATCACATTAATTCAAAGAGTACTCCTTCGCGCAGGGCATAATCGGTTTGAATGATTTTTGAAATGCCGGTTTGGGTAATGAGCTGCTGAATAAAAATTACGGCCGGAACAATTAAATCCACCCGCACCACGTCCATTCCTTTCATTCGGATGCGCTGCCT
>CAYUBV010000203.1:0-5290 GCA_964443035.1 uncultured Tangfeifania sp. | reverse complement strand
TTATAAAGCTTTGTGACAAAAATTACAAAATTAACTTTGAAGGCCCGCTAAGAACATCTTCAACAGTCAGTTTTCAGAAAAATGTTAAAAGGGTAATTAAAGATAAAGAGGCTGCCCTTTTGAGACAGCCTCTTTACCAATTATGCTTATTTAAAAGACTTTGATGATAATAGTATCAAACTATTAGTGCTGGTTTTGCTCAATATTCGGGTTGGCATCGATTTCTCTTTGCGGAATAAGGAAAACCCACTTGGGATTTACACTTGGTCTGTCCTGCCTGTATCCATCCAAATAGAGGTCGGGGTCAGCGCCTGAATCTTCCAGGTCGAGTTCTTCATCGTTTCTCAGCATATCGAACCAGCGGTGTCCCTCGAGGAATAATTCGACTCTTCGATGAACAAGAATTTCATCGATAAGGGCCTGACCTGTATTGATTGATTTTTCGTATTCCAAATCTCTTTCAGAAACCAATTCATATAAAACATCCTGTGCGGCACCATCCTGTCCCTGACGAGCCAATGCTTCAGCTTCTATGAGATACATTTCTGAAGCCCTCATGTGGATCACATCCATTGGAGTAATTGTAGGACCATCGGACTGCTGCATTTTAATATGCATATAGGGGACCATATTGTGTGCAGGTCCGTTATTTACAATTGTTCTGTATTCGGCAATGGCCGCATCAAATTCCTCTTCGCTGGCATACCTTCCGGCATTATCTCCTTCATCCCAATCGTCGAAAGTATTTGGCGCATCTTCCAGAATCAGGTCTCTGCGGTAATCAGTTTCCGACATCATATCGTACAACTGATGGTTCATAAATTTAGGATTGCTCCTGTTTTGTAAGCCATTAAAGTTATTCCCAACATAGTAGAAATAAGAATAAAAATAGGACGTTTGATCCTGGATCATTCTGGATCCCCAAATCCACTCAGGGTTTTCGATTGAATTAAATCCTGATTTATATTGAGCTTCGCTCATCAACGAATATCCCTGCCTTGCCTCACTCGCATATTGTGCGGCATCTGCCCAGTCGCCGGTAGTTAAATATACCCTTGCAGCAATACCTTTTGCCACATCCATATTCAGATGAGAAATATTATCTCTGTCCGAAGCACTTTCAAAATGGGTCATGGCTTCAGAAAGATCAGCTTTAATCTGGGTATAAACCTCCTGAACCGTATTGCGTGGAAGTCCCTCATAAGGAGGTTCAGTTGCAAGCATTATCGGCACGCCCGGGTCGGAGGACGGATTCCCAATCAAGTAAGCTTTTCCGAAATACTGCACCAGGTAAAAATGTGCCCAGGCGCGGTAGGCATAAGCCTGTCCCAATATATTATGCAAATCGTCAGACATCTGTAAATCTTCCGCAGCATTAATAATGTTATTTACCGATCCAATAATGTTATAGTAGAAGAACCAGGAATATTGCACATCGTTCCTGGTAGCACTGGTGTGCATATTCCACTGCAACCGAAATCTGTGCCAGCCGTTACCGGGAGTGGAATGTAAGGCATCACTTGCCCCGAATTCTGCTGTCGGTATCATAAATTGCTGTCCGGCATAAGCACTGATTAATCCGTTTTGTGCATACATGGCCCGGTGTACGCCGTTAATGGCCAACATCATATTATCAGTGGAACCAAGTGCAATTTCGGTAGAAACCGCGTCGGTAGGAACGGTTTGTAAAAAATCTTCGCTGCATGAGTTTAAACCCATTGCAAAAGCTAAGATAAGCGAGAATGTTAAAATTTTATATTTTGTCTTCATTGTAGTATATTTTCTAATGATTAAAACTGCAAACTAAAACCTAAAATGATAGACCTGCTAGGATTATATGCAAATACACTTTGTGTACCGGCGAAATTATAGGTTGGATTCATTCCTTTTCTTGCTGTAAACATGTGAAGGTTCTCTCCGGTTAAATAAACGCTAAGTTCTCCCAGCCCCCAATTCTGAATAAGTTGATCTGAAAAACTATAGCTGAGTGTTACATTCCTGATGTTCAAATAATCGGAAGATATCAGGAAATAATCGGATGTTGCATACAAGCTGGAATTAGAATACTGCAGCCTTGGAAATTCAGCTACATCACCGGGATTTTTCCAGGAATTATTAACGTCAGGGTGATACGATTCACCAACAACCGAGCTAAGCATATCCTGATAAATGCCGTCAATCATTTCTCCTCCCAAAGAATAGGTTAACAGTGCACTCAAACTTAATCCTTTATATACAAACTCATTTCTTACAGATCCCTGTAAATCAGGAAAAGCAGAAGCGCCAACATATCCGTAACCAGCATCATTATGATTCTTGGTCAACAACGGATCGCCATTCTCATCATAAGCCAATTCGGTACCTATAAATTCTCCATCTTCATTTTCTACGTCATCCCAAACATGAAACCGTGTAGCACCGTCTTCCGGATCAACATCGTAGAATTTTCTCAGCCAGAAATCATAAATTGAATGACCTTCCGACCATCTTTTGGTTCCGCTGACAAATGGTTCCGGGATAGAGGTAATTTCATTTTTAATGGTAGAACCCATAAACCCAAGATTCCAGGTGAAGTTCCTCGTATCGATAACATATCCCTGCAAATTAATTTCAAGGCCACTGTTTACCATCGATGCAATGTTTCTGGGTTGATCCAGCCGTCCCATGGAAATGGGTAACGGCATTTCGTAAAGCAAATCATCCGATATTCTTTTGTACCATTCGATACTACCGCTCACCCTGTCAAATAAAGCAAAATCAAAAGCAGCGTCGAAAGTCCTGTTTACCTCCCAGGTTAGCGCTGTATTACCAACAGACTCCCAGCGAATACCCGGACTCTCTGCGTTTGGATAGGTGCCGTAAAGTGCCTGGTAACCGTACGAGCCTATATTGTCGTTACCAACCTCACCGTATGAAGCCCTGATTTTCATATCGTCAATCCAGTTGTAATTAGCCATAAACCCTTCCTGGCTTATTCTCCAGCTTGCACCAACAGAGTAGAAGTTACCCCATCTTACATCCTGATGGAAGGTGGAAGAACCATCTCTCCGGTAAGAACCTTCGATGTAATATTTATTATCGTAGTTGTATTTCAACCTTGAAAAATAACCTTCTGTTGTTTTATCGGTAGTATAACTTGTATTTGATGAAGTATTTACAAAGTTGTTCAATTCGTAAATTCCACTTACGATAAACTGGTTTTTAAAACCTCTCTGGTAAGTGTATTTTCTCGAATACGATTCATGACCCAACAGCGCACTGAAATTATGAACTTCATTGAAAGTCCTTTCATAATTAACAAGCTGGTTGAAGTTAACCGTGGTTCGTGTGTACCTGGTTTCGTCCATTCTTCCTGTTGGGGCACCATCACCAATCTCGGCATTTTCAAAACCTTTGTACTGATAGTTCTGCATATCGACCCCTGCATTGATGGTTGCAGTCAGCCCTTCGGTTAAAGTAAACCTTGCATAAGACCTGTTACCAAAATTGTTTCTTTTATACTCATCATTATTCCATTTTAACTCAGCAATAGCGTTTCGTCCCTGATTTATAGGTCTTGAATACAAACCACCATCATCGTACTGTTTTTCACCGGCTCCATCAAGAATGTAATCTCCGGTTTCCTGATCAACCAAATAAACCGGGTATATCGGAGGTGTCATCCTGGCATTTCGCCATGGGTTGGCATAAGTAGCTGATTCAGAAGAACCAATATCACTTGTTATTAATGAAGCATTTAAGTTGGTACCAATTTGCAACCAGTCTTTCACATCAAAATCAATGTTCAAGCGTGTGGTGAAACGTTCATAATCCGATTCAATAACATAACCTCTTTCATCAAGATATCCCAGAGAATAAAAATAGCTCGCTCTTTTACTTCCGCCGCTTATGCTCAAATCGTAGTTCTGCCTGTAACCTTGTTGTTTTGCAGCCTCGTACCAATCCAAATCCGGAAAACCTACCTCTGCATTTGGATTAATATTGCCGTCGCTGCCTACAATCTCATCATTTGGAATACCAACAAAAGGATTGTACTTTAATTGTGAAAAAATATTTTCATAGGCATAGCTTCTGGACTCGTCAATTGTATTGGCATTTCCCGACCAGAACCTTGACTGGGCAAAAGCCTCGGCCTGAAGTTCATAGTAATTTTGGGCATTTACCTCTTCATAATAAGGAAGCGCCTGATTGATTAAACCTCCCTGGGTTTTTAAAGTAACATTCAAACTTTCAACACCTTTTGCACCTCCTTTGGTAGTGATAATAATCACACCATTTGCAGCACGTGATCCGTAAAGTGCAGTAGATGAAGCATCTTTCAGAACAGTAATTGAAGAAATATCATTCGGGTTAATACTTGCGATACTTCCTTCGTACTGAATACCATCCAGAATGTAAAGCGGTGCTGCCGATGTGTTTAACGTTCCAACGCCGCGGATACGGATTGCAGGTGAACTTCCGGGCTGACCGGAGCCTGCGGTAGTTTGTATACCGGTTGTTGAACCTGTTAGCACCTGTGCAACAGAGGAAACTGAGCGCGACTCAATTTCTTTCTGTCCAATAACTGCAGCAGAACCCGTTAAGGATTCTCTCCTTGCAGTTCCATAAGCCACCACCATAACCTCATCGAGACCGAGGACATCGGCAATCATTTCAGCATTGATAACAGAACCTTCAATGAGTTTTTCAATTGTTTGCATTCCCACGAATGAGAATACAATTGTTTCCGCATCTTCAGGAACGTTGAGCTGATATTCCCCGTTAATGTCGGTAACCGTTCCAATGGTCGTTCCCTTAATCATTACCGAAACACCAGGTATCGAGGTTTCGTCTTCGGCACTTGTTACAGTACCCGAAATGCTCCTTACCTGTGCATTCATCACTTGTATTCCCATAAAAAGAATACCTACTACTACTAATGCAATTTTTTTCATAGAATAATTTTTAGATTAAAAAATTTTCATTTTTCAAAGTGGTGCGAAATATAAAAATTTTATTTTTATAAATTAACATTCTTTCACAAAAAAGGTTCTTTTTAATAATTCGTAAATAAAACAATAGTTTTTATTAGTTTCTATTAGTTTTTCTGGCAAAAAAAAGAAGTATGTCTGTAATTAGCGTGAATCAATTTATAACCGCAAATCACCCACCAAGCATGCATGATAAAGATCATTACAAAATGTATTTACCATTCGCTTTTTCTACAGTTTTAATTAACAAAATGAGAAAGTTTGGAAAAGATGATTATTTTTAATGCATCAAACGAAATCAATACAAAATGAAAAAAATC
>CAYUBV010000202.1:0-5292 GCA_964443035.1 uncultured Tangfeifania sp. | reverse complement strand
AATGAATTGGTCATTAAAAATTATTTTCCCGGCATTATTCGCAATGGTGTTTTTGCCACTAATTGTAAAAGCTCAGGTTACAAAGCAAATCGATGCAAATCTTGGGCTAAGCAGCATTGCTCTGCGCGACAGGAGTATGTCGCCGTTAATATATTCCGGCGTTGGTTTTTCAGGCGCCTTAGGTTACCAGCGAAAATCTGAGAGTAAGATTAGAATCTTCAAATTATCCCATAGCCGGTCGGGCATCAGCAACCAGTTTGGCAACTCCTGCGATTTCAGGAGCGTTGCTTTTAAAACCTACGCACTTTACCGCATAAATTCAAGTGACGGTGATTTCGCCCTGGGTTGGTCCAACAACAACTTCTTTAACTACTACAAAAACCAAAAGTTCGGTAATTTCAGCGAGAGATCGAACTACTTCACAACCTTCGGTTTTGCGGGTCAGTATAAAAAACAGATGATTTTTTTTGGAAGAGATTTTGTTTTTTCTGTTCCTATTGATATTCAACTGGCTGGTTTTTATCTCAGACCATCGTATGTTTCAAACTCGCCCGAAGGATATCTCGATCCTGACAACTCAGGTTTTGGTGCATGGTTTAAATCCATCGAAGCATTTTTGCCCCACAGGGCATGGAATTTTGGCTTAAGTCCAAACTTATCGTTCATTTTTAAAAACGGCAATGCACTATCTGTAAACTATGATTATGAATTTTTCAGAATTAATAATCCGGAACCCATCTCACAAAGCGCCGGGGGGTGGTTTATAAGTTTAACTACAAGATTATGAAACGAGTTATTCCATTACTGCTAATTGCAAGCATTATTACATCTTGTGAGAAGCATTTTTTAAGCAGCGATCCAACAAATAATCCTGTGTCGAATTTTGAGCACCTATGGAATGAGGTGAATAATAAATATTCGTATTTCGGGTATAAATCAATTGACTGGCAAGAAGTTTACGATACTTATCGCCCCTTGATACAAAATGAAATGAGTGACAAGGAACTATTCGATGTTCTTGCCGATATGCTTTTTGAACTCAGAGACGGGCATGTTAATCTAACCAGTCCGTTCGACAGGAGCCGAAACTGGGAATGGTATCTTGACTATCCGCCCAATTTTAACGAGAACATCATCTACAGAAACTATTTGGGAGAGGGTTACCGGATTACGGGGCCTTTGCATAATCAGGTAATTGATGATGTTCTTTACGTTTACTACCCATCATTCGCCAGCAACATTTCAGAGGCCAATATCGATGAGCTAATGGAGAGGGCAAATGGGCGAAAAGGAATTATTATCGACATTAGAAGCAATGGCGGTGGCATGTCAGACAATGCCGGGACTTTGGCTTCGGCACTAACAGACACACCCTTCGATTACGCTTACAGCCGTATTAAGAACGGACCAGGGAGAGAAGATTTTTCGCCATGGAAAAAATTAAGCATCACACCGCGATCAGGAAATCGGTTTACCGGCAAGCTGATTTTGCTTTGCAACAGGAATTCTTACAGCACTTCAAACCTGTTTGCACAAATGATGAAATCTCTCCCAAACGCAACCCTCATGGGCGACAAAACAGGAGGCGGTGGTGGAACCCCTGCTTTCGGCGAACTTCCAAACGGCTGGATTTACCGGTTCTCTGCCAGTCAAACCGTTAACCTGCAGGGCGAACACATCGAGCGTGGAGTGGAAGTTGATATCAGCGTTGAACTTAAACCCGAAGATGAGGCAAATGGTATTGATACAATTTTGGAGGCGGCATTGGAAATGTTTTAAATAAAAGGGATTACATTTCTGCATACCGGCTGTCAAAAAACACGGATATTCCTCAGGCTCGTATTTCACAGATAATTAAAGGCAAAACTAACTGCTTTGCCGGTTCACCAGTTCTCCAAGGAAATCGGTGGGGATGGGTTTTATCAGGAAATCGGTTACACGGTTAAACTGAAACGCCTTTTCTTTCTCTTTCTGAATGACGGAGCTGGTGGTGATAATAAATTCAGTATTCTTTTTTGGGTTGGGAAAATTTTCCTCGAATTTACGGATGAATTCGAAGCCGTGCATTTCGGGCATTCTGAGGTCGAGCAGGATGTAATCGGGAAACCGGTCGGGAGTTTCCCTGTCGAGTTCAATTAGTTTTTCCAAAGCTTTCAGGGCGTTCATCTCAGTTGATACGTAGGTTTTAAACCCCGACCACTCAATCAGCATGTTGTACAAATCCATCGTGTAATTATCGTCGTCAACTATCAGTATATGGTTTTTACTCATGATTTATACTCTTTTAAATAAACGCTGAAGGTGGTGCCTTTTCCGGGTTCGCTTTTCACTTTTATAAATCCGCCGTTTTTGCCTGCCATGGCATTGGAAATGTGAAGCCCTATGCCCATGCCTTTTTCACTTGACGAAAACCGTTGAAACGGCTTAAACATATTGTCGCCGTGCTTTTTCAGGTCGATGCCCATTCCGTTGTCGCTGAATGAAAGCACAAAATATTCCTTCTCTTTTTTGAGTGTGATTTTCAGTTCGGGCGGCCGGCCCGGCATGGAATATTTTAAAGCGTTGCTAATCATGTTCCGTACAATGCTTCGGATGTATCCTTCAATATGGTTGATTTTTTCACTGGTTTCCTTTTTTATTGTAACGGTTGCATTTTTGGCTTTTATCCGGGCCGACATATTATACAGTACTTCATTAACAATTCTGATGATGTCGATTTCCGGCTGGTTGATTTCTTTTTGATCCTGCGCTTCAATTATCTGAACAAGGCCTTTTAGCGTATTGTCGAGAATATCGATATTTTCGCGCACTTTCTGAAAGAGTTTTACTTTCTGTTCGTCGGGTGCTTTTTCCGACATTTCCCCAATCATTTTCAGGTTGGCTACCGGCGCTCTTAAATCGTGGGCAACGGCATGTACAAAATTATCGAGAACCTGGTTGGCCGAACGTAATTCGTTGTTTATTTCGTTTAGCCGTCTGTTGGCTGCTGCTATTTCGAGGCTGTGTGCTGCCACCTGGTTTTCAAGTCCTTCTTCAATCTTTTTCTGCAGGCTGATATCGCTGATTATGATACTGAAATAAGTTTTATTTTCTACAATAAACGACGAAATTGAGGCTATGGCAGGAATCGTTCCTCTGTTTTTTGTGAGAAGCTGAAGCTGGCAATAGACCTGGTGGTTCAGTGCATCAGAAATACTTTTTGAAAAATCAGCAACATCCTCCCCGCGCAGCAGGCTTTTAAAGCTGGAACCAATTATTCGCTGGAGGTCAAAACCAGTAAGCTCTGCAAAATGTTTGTTGCTGTAAACAACGGTGTGTTGTTTGCTTAGCACCAGTGCACCTTCGCTCATGTTTTCAATCAGGGCACGGTACATGTAGTCGCGTCCTTTCAGATCGAAATGTTCTTTTGTCAGCAGTTGTTGATTTTCTTTTTCCGGCATTTTTTTAACAGTCTGATGAATCTGCCAGCATTCATAATTTTCAAAGAAATATACTGAAAAATTTTGTCGGCAGCATATCCTGGTTTTATTTTTCTTTGATTTCGAGAATTTTAATGATTTCTTTTTTGTTGAGCATATCTCCAATGATTCTCACCTCGGGTGCAGGGTTAACACGCACCAGTGTGGGCACGGCAATTATATTCATGTCTTTTAAAAGCTGGCGCTGCTGGTAAATATCAATTACTTCAAGGTCATAAGCATCGCCGAGATGAGCATCGCAAATCTCCCTGACATTTTCAATCGCGCGAAATGAACCCGAATTCATTCCTGCAATAAACAGTTTGAAGTAATGATTTTTTGTGGAGCTCATAAAATATAGACGCTGTCTTTTATCACTTCCTTTAGAGTTATGATGTTATTAAATACTTTCTCCGGTTTTTAACCCTTCGCCGGTAAATTTGAGCAGGAAAGAATTTCTTGCATGCTCCATTCCTCTCGTTTTAACAATTGTAATATAAGGTTGGTTTTCTTTTTCTTTTTTTAAAATGTCGAGTTTGATCCAGTTGTCGACCATCGATGACATCTGAACACTGGGTGACTCGGAGCCTGAACTTATAAGGGCAGTAAAAACTGCTGTAACCAGGTTGTTTTTCAAATAATCGATGATTCGGATAAGCATTCCCCGCACCTCTTTTTTTGTTCCCACTTCCACTAAATCGGTAATGGGGTCGAGGGCCAGCACATCGGGTTTGAAATTTTCAATGTGTTCGTAGAGTGTCACCAGGTGAGCTTCAATTCCAAGCGATGTGGGCCGGGAGGTCACAATTTCCAGCAGTCCCTTTTTTTCGAATTCTTCCAGTTCAAACCCGAGTGATTTCATATTTCGTATCAATTGCGACTTTGACTCTTCGAATGTGAAAAACAGGGCTTTTTTATCTTGCTTCATCGCTGCGAGGCAAACCGACATGGCCATGCTTGTTTTCCCCACACCCGATGTTCCGGAGATGAGGGTGTTGCTGCCGACATAAAAGCCGTTTTTGTTAATTTTCTCATCGAGGCCCTCAACACCTGTTGGCAACACATCGTCGCTTACATGGTGAATTTCGATAGCTGTTATCGGGAGCAACGAAATTCCTTTGTTGCTTATAAGAAAGGGGTATTCATTTGTTCCGTGCATGCTCCCCCGGTATTTCAGGATGTGCAACCGTCGGGTGTACACATTCTCGAGGTGACTGTGCGACAGGTTAATTACGCAATCGGTAATAAATTCATTGATTCCTGCTTTCGGGTTGATAATTGCCGGTTTTTCCGAAGTAAATATGGTAGTCAGTTCTTTTTCTTTCAGCCAGAGGATCAATCGCACCAGTTCCCGGCGAAAAATATCGCGGTCTTTAATTTCACTGAAAATCTGTTCAAACGTATCTATGGCAATTCTTTTTGCTCCCACTTTTTTAATGGCTTCCTCAATTCTCAGAAAAAGCGGGGTGAGATCAAATTTCCCGGATTTGTGGAGCTGGGTTTGGTCTAACCGGATATTGTCGATGGCCAGTTTTCCGGATTTTTCCATTTCATCCAGATCGTACCCAAACGAAGCCATGTTTTTCCGCAGGTCATTTTCGGTTTCTTCCAGGGTAATAAAAACTCCCGGCTCGTTGTAGTATTGAATCCCTTTTAAGATGAACTCAGTGGCCAGAACTGTTTTGCCACTTCCGGCATAACCTGAAACAAGTGTCGGACGGCCATAAGGCAGCCCTCCGAATGTGATTTCATCGAGCCCCTCAATCCCGGTTTTTACTTTTTTTATTTTCAGTTTTGAAATATGCTCATTCATTGCAGTAGGTAATTAAGTTTA
>CAYUBV010000201.1:0-5326 GCA_964443035.1 uncultured Tangfeifania sp. | reverse complement strand
TGGAATGACTCAATAGGCATTTGCGTATATGGTAACAAACGAATTAAGTCAAATACTGGTTGGGATAATTATAAAGACAAGGATATTCATGTCTTTGATAAAAATGACACTGAGTTGATAACCAACAAAATGCCTGAACTATTTTTTCCATGCTTACTGAATATCCTGAACAAAAACAAAACCGATTTTGAAGCGACATACCACGAACTGAATTTTGACAAAGAGGTTTCCTTTGAAGAATTTTTTATCTTTTGGTACCACTTTATTTATACCGAAGCCACTGATATTCTCATAGCAAAAAACATCGTTCAAAAACCGCAAAACGAAATGTTTTATTACCAGGTTCGGGTGAATTTTTAAAAAAGGCAGGTAACATTATGACAAAGTGTGCATTTTCCGCAAAGAAAACTTTTCAGTTTATAGAAGATTGTTTAATAACCAGAGGGTATAGACTGACTTTAAAATAGTATCAACAACAAACTGAATAAGTAAAAGGAGGTTATTCGCCTCTTTTTCTTTTCATTTTTCAGTAATTATCCCGGATTATACCCTGCTGAGCAGACAATCATTATGAAGTTTAATTATTTCCTCAACTTGCTCTTCTGTGAAATTTTCAAGTATGGTTAACCTGTCTTTATTCGAACCTATTCGATATTGCTCCAAAGGGCAATCACTTAAAGGTTTTCCCTGAGGACAGGCAATTAAAAGCCCGTAAAGCCATATTTTTTCATCAGAAAGTTCCATTACTGATTTTTCATGAAGGTATTAAATAATATTTCCAAAACAAATGACTAAAATAAAAAGAGGACAATTCAACCATCCTCGCTCATCCCTATGAGAGTGATTACAACAGATGGTTGAGGTTGAACATGAAATACAATGATTGAGGTAGAAATAAAACAAGCAGCTACTTCTACATGTAACTGCTTGATTTTAAAGTGGGCCCACCTGGACCCGAAACGTCGGGGGAACCAGGGACCACCTGTTCCGATAGCTATCGGAAGAGTCAGGTGCTGGTTTGATTGATTAGCTTTTTTCTGAGCTCTGGATATTGTTTCAGATTTTTAATAAATATTTTGCTTTTCATCGATTTGATTTTACGCTCCATTCTAATAGCATGGGAGTAATCCTCCGCTTCTAAAGAAAGAAATAACTCCCAGTCATTCGCTAATGCTGTATAGTGCTGGTTTCCATAAACATGCTCGTTATGCTTTTCAAGCCGTTGTTCAACACTGTCATGCGTTGCGCCAACATAAAACTTGTTCAATTTTTTACTAAATAAAATGTAACACGCAACATTCATAGAATTAATCATTTAGATTTTAAACTATCTAAAAATAACAAAGCACCTTCATTTCTGAAAGTGCCTTATTTATTGCTGTGGGCCCACCTGGACTTGAACCAGGGACCACCTGATTATGAGTCAGGTGCTCTAACCAACTGAGCTATAGGCCCGAAATCGTTTAAAGTTTACCCTGTGAAATAATGCATAGCATTAAATCGAAGATTCATTTCACAGGGTAAAGTTTAAAGTTCAAAGTTATAGAACTAATTTCAAACTGCGAATTTCGGAGTGCAAGTTTACAACTTTGTACGAAAATACACAAGCAAAATTTCTGAAAACAAATATTTCAGGCCACTTTTCGCATTCAAAAACAAAAATATTTGATTTCCGGGAATTTCAGCTAAATTTGCAGGGTATCAAATATTCTTCACACAGGGTGTTTGATTATACAGAAGAGTGGAGAGATCGGGCTCTGCGAAACTCTGGCAACCAACCGTCCGTCGGCTGACAGATTGAAAAGGTGCCAATACCCGGCCGGAAACGGAATTATAATTTGAACGCTGTCATGAAAAAATTGCATTACAAATTATTTTACTCAACTTATTTGCATGAGGCAAATATGTGCATGCGCCGGCGGTTTTACCGCATCGCAGAAAAATTATCAGTGCTGTTTATCTAATATTATTACAACATTAAAGAAAGAAGACATTGATAAAAATCCGGGGGTTCCTTCAGCAGGCATCTCCGGGCTTCAGTCTTCCCACTTCCAACTTTTTATTATGCCAAAAACTTACGCAGAAATCAATCAAAAGTTAAAAAACGGTCAGGCAGTGGTCTTGACCGCTGAAGAAGTAACAGAGTTGGCAAAAAAAGCCAGCCCCGAAGAAATTGTTGAAAAAGTGGATGTGGTAACCACCGCCACTTTTGGGGCCATGTGCTCCTCGGGGGCCATCATCAATTTCGGGCATGCCAGTCCGCCCATTCGCATGGAAAAAATACGGTTAAACGGAGTTCCCTGTTACGAAGGGCTGGCTGCTGTTGATTCCTACATTGGAGCCACCGCCTGCAACCCCGATAACCCGGAATATGGCGGCGCGCATGTTATTCAGGATTTGCTGGAAAGGAGAGACGTGCTGCTGGAAGCCTGGGGAAAAGGCACCGACTGCTATCCGCGAAAACACATCCGCACCAAAATAAATATCGACACAATTAACGAATTTACGCTGTTCAATCCGCGCAATGCCTACCAAAATTACAATGTGGCTGTGAACACTACCGGAAAAATGATTCATACCTATATGGGAACTTTACTCCCCAACCTGCGAAATGCCACCTATTCCACTTCCGGCGAACTCAGTCCTTTATTAAACGATCCGGATTTCAGGACGATTGGAATCGGAACACGCATTTTTCTGGGTGGTGCACAGGGATTTGTAATTTGGAACGGCACCCAGTTTCACACTACCAAACCGAAAAATGAATTTGGAGTACCGGTGACAAACGCCGCAACCGTCTCGGTTATCGGAAACCTGAAAGAGATGTCGTCCGATTACATTCAGGGAGTGTACTATGAAAAATACGGGGTAAGCATGTTTGTGGGAATCGGGGTGCCCATCCCGATTCTGGATGCCGACATTGCCCGCCGCGTTTCAATCGGCAACAGCCGGATAGAAACTTCAGTGCTCGATTACGGGACAGACGGTCAACCAAAACTCGGACAGGTTACGTATGAAGAATTACAATCAGGGTTCATAAAAATAAAAGGAAAAAAAGTGCGGACAGCACCGGTTTCGAGCCTGTCGAAAGCCCGCAAAATTGCTGATGAACTGAAGGATTGGCTGCAAAACGGAAAGTTTGAAATAACGCAGCCGGTACAACATTTTCCACAAAATACTTCGCTGAACAGTTTAAAAGAAACGGAGGCCGGCAATGATTAAGAAAAGATACATCCTGAATTTTCCACCTGAAAGTGGTGACAAAGCTTTTACCTATCACCTTGTAAAAGATTACGACATTCGTATTAACATTCTGAAAGCTGAAGTTTACCCGGGCAAAAGGGGAAGTTTACTACTTGAACTTCAGGGCAAAAAAGACAATATTGAAAAAGGAGTAGAATACATTCAATCGCATAAAATTACATGCGAACCACTCGATAAACGCATACATTTTCAGGAAGAAAAGTGCATTGATTGCGGCAACTGTACCGCCGTGTGTTTTGCCGGGGCACTTGCCATGAACAGGGAAACCTGGAAACTGGAATTCGACAAAAACAAATGCGTGGTTTGTGAGTTATGTATTCCGGCCTGCCCGCTTCACCTTTTTGAAATTGATTTCAGATGAATAAAGATTTAGAAAAAATATTTCAGCAAAAGTTTCAACAACGAACTTATCGCAGCCAGTTCAACACTTCACGTTTTACCGGTTTCGAAATAAAATACCAGGAAACCGATTTATGGATTGGTGTCGACCCGGAATCATTTAAACCCGGGATGAAAGAAGCAGCGCTAAACAAAATAAAAGCCTTGCGCCAGAAACTGGATGATTATATAAATACCGAACCGTTTTTTAAAAAGAGCCTGAAACCGTTTCAGCCCCAAAAATCAGCGCCGGCAGAAGCAATTGAAATGGCACAGGCAGCCGAAAAAGCCGGAACCGGACCAATGTCGACCGTAGCAGGATTGTTTGCCCGCGAAATAGGAGACGAAATTATTCAGAACTTTTCAGTAAACGAGTTGGTTATTGAAAATGGCGGTGACATTTTTGCACTGCTGAAAAAAACACTCGTTCTTTCAGTCTTTGCAGGAGATTCCCCATTGTCGGAAAGAATTGGTATTGAAATAACACCGGCAATCAGCCCGCTGGGAATTTGCACATCTGCCGGAACGGTAGGACCTTCGTTAAGTTACGGAAAAGCCGATGCAGTAGTTGTGATTGCTGAAAACGTGCTGGTTGCCGATGCATTTGCCACTGCTTTTGGCAACAAAGTAAAATCGCCCAATGATGTGGAAAAGGTTATCAATCTAACAGAAAAATATCCTGAAATTCTTTCGTTATTAATTATTTGTGAAGATAAAATTGGAATAAGGGGTGATTACGAGATTAAGATATTGAAATAGAAAACTTAACCGCAAAGGTGCTGAGGCGCAAAGAAAAAAACTCCGCGACTTTTTGTCTCTGCGGTAAAAAATAAAAGAATGATTATCAAAAAAGATATACAAAAAGAACTTCAATTTCGCGTGCTGGTAATGGACGGAGCGATGGGTTCACTTATTCAGGAATATAAATTGACCGAAGAAGATTACCGGGGCGGGAAGTTGAAAAATGCAAAAAACGATCAACAAGGGAATAACGATATTCTTTCGCTGACACACCCGGAGATAATTGCTGAAATCCACGATAAATACCTGGAAGCAGGAGCTGATATCCTCTTAACAAATACGTTCAACGCCAACCGGATTTCGCAGGCTGATTACAATACACAGGATTTGGTTTATGAAATGAACAAGGCATCGGCTGAAATCGCCCGGAAAGAAGCAGATAAATATTCAGAAAAAAATCCTGAAAAACCACGGTTTGTAGCGGGCACACTCGGCCCCACCAACAAAACATTATCGTTATCGCCCGATGTGAACGACCCGGGTTACCGCGCCGTATCGTTCGACGATATTAAAATCGCTTACCGCGAGCAGGTGAACGGACTCATCGACGGTGGAGCCGACCTGATTCTAATCGAAACTATTTTTGATACACTGAATGCAAAAGCCGCAATTTTCGCGGTTGAAGAAACGCTGGAAGAACGCGGAATGCGTCTGCCACTGATGATTTCGGGAACCATCACCGATGCCAGCGGACGAACGCTTTCGGGTCAGACGCTTGGTGCCTTCCTGAATTCATTGTCGCACACCGACCTGCTAAGTATCGGCCTGAACTGCTCACTGGGAGCCAGTGAACTTGAGCCTTACGTAAAAGAGTTGTCTAAAAAAGCGCCGTTTAATATCAGCGCCCACCCCAACGCCGGACTGCCCAACCAATTTGGCGAAT
>CAYUBV010000200.1:0-5337 GCA_964443035.1 uncultured Tangfeifania sp. | reverse complement strand
CCGATTCACGCGGGCGGATTGCGTTACCACGGAATGTCGCCCATGGTAAGTGCTGCGCTGAGAGACGGATTGATGGAAGCACAGGCCATCCACCAAAGCGAATGTTTTGAAGCCGGATTGCTGTTTTCAAAAACCGAAGGAATTATTCCTGCTCCGGAAACAACCCATGCCATTGCATCAACCATCCGGGAAGCTAAAAAAGCGAAAGAAGAAGGCAAGGAAAAAGTCATCTTGTTTAACTTTAGCGGACACGGACTGATGGATTTGGTGGGATACAACAAATATTTAAACGGCGAGCTGCACGATCTTGAATATCCGGAATCGGAAATTGCAAAAAACCTGAAAGAACTGGAAGGTTATCCGATGCCGAAATAGGGAGCCCCTCCGGCTATGGCCAGCTGGCGGAGAGAAAGATGAACTCGTGGCACCACTCAAAGTGGTGCCACGAGTTTTGTTTTTAGAAGAACGCAAACACCAATTCATCCGGAATGCCGGGCTGAACATTATTCAGCAGCTCTTTAATGTCTTCAAAACAGTGTCGTTTACCCGGGAGTTTTTGATTTAGCAAATCCGCTTTCTGATCAGAGAAAAAATCGCCCGAAACAGCGATTTCGGCAATCCAGCCTTTTTCGGCATTTAGTGAAACTTTTAATGTTCTTTCTCCCCATTTAGTTTCATTATGAAATGAATATTTAGGCGAATAGCCAAAATTCCAGGCCCAGGTTTTAAATTTTTCATCCACCAGTTTTTGAATGGCCCGGTTGTCTTCATCATTCAATTCATAAAATGTGTTTTCTTCATTTTCAAGTTGAACATTGAGGAGAAACCGGCGAAATTTATCGGTGGTAATTTTATCTTTCAGAAAAGGCTGAATGTTGGTAACGATGCTACGTTTCGACTGTACTGCTTTGTCGGTATATTTTCCGGGGACCACTTTTATTGAATGGCCCAGTTTACTTAAATCGGAGTCGAAAAGCAGGGTTCCGTGATGAAGCACCCGTTTTTTGAAAATGTGCTCGGCATTGCCCGAAATTTTTTTGTCGTTCACCAGCAAATCATTTCTTCCTGAATTAACCGCATTGATACCCAGTTTGCCAAGTGCTTCGACCACGGGGCGTGTAAATTTTTTGAAACTGATTTCGGCGGTGTCATTCACATTTTTGATATAGGCAAAATTCACATTTCCCGAGTCGTGAAAAACGGTTCCCCCGCCCGAAATCCGACGCGCAACAGTAATATTGTTTTCCCGCACAAACGGGTAATTGATTTCGGCCAGCAGGTTTTGATGTTTCCCAACCACAATCGTGTCGTGGCTTTGCCAGAGCATAAAAATGTCTTCCCGGAAATTTTTCAGTAAATATTCTTCTGCCGCGAGGCAAAAATACGGGTCATTGTTTTCAAGTTGAATACAGAGCATGTTTCAATTTTTACAAATTGCGATACAAAGTTAACGCTGTCAAGTCTATAGACGTTGACAGGTTTTGCACCGCAGACTTGTCAGCGTGCGAAGCTCCTGACAACGTCAAACAAATTCGAATTACAATATTTGCTAAACTAAACGACATTGAATTGCGATATACAAAATGTATTATATTATTTGTTTAATTTATTTGAATTTTTTAAAAAAAGTTAGGAGAATCCTCAGTTTTTTAAATATATATTCTGCTAAAATTCAACAATTATTCCGATGGTTGGCAACACGGTACCTGTGGTGTTATCAACCCGTTTTAACTGGTAGCGGGTGCCGTTGTCAGTGAGAATAAATTCTCCGTTTTCGCTTCTGTCGCGCACCAGGATGTCCTGCTGTTCTGCCTGGAAATTGTAAAGGTTTTGAATGTCGATGTAGAATTTGGCGGTAAGTTTTTCTAAGTAAAAAGCTTTGTCGATACGCACATCGAGCTGATGAAACGGGGCAAATCGTTCTGAGTTTAGATTGTCGAAATCGAGGTATGGACCGCCAATCAAGTTCCAGGCCTGCACCAGCGAACTGCGTTCCATATCGTACGGAGTGTAGGGCAATCCGCCCACATACCGCCAGCGTCCACCCACGCGCCAGCCATTGTTCAGTTCCTTTGTTGAGGTAAGATTCAGCAGGTGTTTCGAATCCCAGTTGGAGGGAATGTAATTTCCAAATCCATCTTTAAACTCGCTGCGCACCAGTGTATACGCCAGATTTAAATTAAACCCGTCGGCAGTGTTGATGCGCGCCTGAAATTCGGCGCCGTATGCCCTGCCGTTGGAATTCGAAACCACCTCCTCATCTCCCACTACGCCAAAATCACCTCCCTTGTTGGCCAGGCTTATCCGGTCTTTCACCGAAAAAGGATAATCGTTGTATCCTTTCCAAAATCCTTCGAGCGAAAAAAGAAATGCCTTTTCAGGCCTGAATTCGAGTCCGCCGATTACATGGTCGACAGAAATATATTTTAAATCATTTTCCTTGTTTACGTAAACGCCGTTTTGCTTAAATCCCAGCGAAGTGTAGGGCGGCAACTGGTAGTAACGGCCCGTATTAAAATTGAGGCTCCAGCGGGTTGTTAAATTGTAGGAAGCAGAAAACCGTGGCGAAAATTGATTCAGCAGATTATTCATGCTTGATGAATAGTTGTTGGCATCTGCTCTGATACCCAGCGACAAACCCAGTCGTTCGTTGAAAAGATTTCTGCTGGCTTGTGCAAATAACGCCCATTTTACAAGGTTGAGATCCGTGGTGTAATCGATGTTCAAAATTTCATCGTTATAAAAACGTGTGGTTTGGGTTGAATTTTTATAGGTAACATAATCGAGATTTCCCCCAAAATTCAGTTTAAAACCGTTTATCCGTGTAATGTTTTCAAACCTGAGTTTGTTCTCGATTTCTTCCGACGAATAATCGATGATTTTATTTTCTTCGGAGCTGTCGTCATTTTCTAAATATTTGTATGCCAAATTGTTGAGATGACTTCGACTCACAACAACGGTCTGGTAGCTGTTTTCTCTGAAGTGTTTGTACACCGCACCAAGTGTATAACTCCACTGTTCGTTTTCGGGCAGTTGGCTCAGAATAAACCGCTGCTGCTCATCCGGGTCGTCTATTCCGAGGTTCAGCCGGTTATAATCCAGTGCGCCAAGGCCAATAAAAGTGAGCTCGTTTTTTTTGTCGAATCGGGTGCGAATTTTAAACTGGGTATCGGTAAATGTGGGAAGAAACGGCAGTTCGAGCAGGCTGAACAAAAACTGCAGGTACGAACGGCGGGCCGAAAAGATGAACGTGGTTTTTTCGCCAATCGGGCCATCGAGTGTGGCAGCAATTTCCGATGCACCCAATGTTCCCTGGAATTTAAGCTGGTCTGCATTACCATCTACCTGCGAAAATTCAAGCACGCCGCTGAGTGCATCTCCACGATTGGCCGGGAATGCCCCTGCATAGTAATTCACTTCGCGAATAAAGTCGGCGTTAATAATTCCAACAGGTCCGCCGCTGGCACCCTGCGTAGAAAAGTGGTTGATAAACGGAACCTCCACACCGTCGAGGTAAAAAATGCTTTCGGCAGGCCCGCCGCCCCGGATGATGATGTCGTTCCGGAAAGCCGGAGTAGATTGTACTCCTGCAAAAGATTGGATAACCCTCGAAATATCGCGGTTGGCTCCCGGGGCTTTTTCAATTTCGCCAATGCTGATGCTGCGCAGCGAAACAGGGCTCTCAATCGGTTTTCTGAAAGGAGAAGCAGTAACTGTGACCTCTTCAATTTCTTCCTGCTGTTTTTCCATCTGAATTTCCACAAAATTTGTGTTGGCCACGCTCACCTCGATTTCTGATGAAACCGCTCTTTTGTAACCAACAAACGAAGTTTCAATTCTCACAAAACCGGACTCAAGGCCGTTTAAAACAAAATTACCATCCATATCGGTAACCGTACCAATGCTGGTTCCGGAAACAATGACGTTAACAAAAGGCAGCGGTTCATTATTCACTGCGTCCAAAACCCGTCCTTTCAGGGATGCTTCCTGAGCAACGACTGAAACGGGTAAAATCAATAGAATGAACAGTTTTAATATGATTGTTTTCATGCTGAATTCTTATTTAAGGCGAACGATAATTTTGTGGGCAATTTCTTTGGCAGTTGTAATCGTTGTCAAATCTGTAAAAAGTTTGCCGTTTGCTCCGGTCGGATGGCTGTGACCAATCGGATTCAGGTGATATTCATTTTCCGGGTTAATCGGATCGACAGTTACTGCATAAACCAGTGCGGGCTGCAGCGAACCGAAATAGTCGTTATTATCGGGGTATTTGTTGTTGGTCCAGAATTCATTCGAATCCCATGCCTGGTTGATTTCCATCAGCACCCGGAATTTTGCATTGCGCGAATAGCTGGTGGCTGTTTCCAGTCTGAAATTGTTTTTGGGTGTGGCAGTTGTTATTGCATCAGGTACCGGGGTTTCCGGTGAGGGAATATACAAACCGTCGGGCGCTTTTACATTTCGCTTGTGCGCCCAGTAAGGCAAAGTGGCCGGACGGCGGGCTTCACCGGGCTCGTTTTGCCAGCGTCCCGGTTCAATTTCGCCATATCCAAATTTTCCCTTTGCAACATATTCAGTAACATAAAGTGTTTCAATGTAATCGCCTTCCAAATCTTCTGTCCAGATGGCAAACGACGGATGGTTGAAAGCATCTCCTTTAATAAATTCAATTTCGATTTCGCGTGCCGGGTTTTCGGGAGAAGTTTTTATGATTATTGGTTCGTTTTCAATTCCCCGCTGGGAAGCACATCCCCAAAGCAGAAAACCTAAAAACCCAATGGTAAATATTCTTTTCATTATCAGTTGATCTTATGATTTTTGTCTAATTTTTTATTTAACAGGATAAACAATAAAAACGGACAAAGGTTGATAAACGCTTCAATATTTTTAAATTCGTAACCAAAAAGAACAAATGAGAGTTGTATTGCAAAAAGTTTCCAACGTTTCGGTAACGGTTGAAGGCGAAGTTATTTCATCTATCGGTAACGGTTTGCTTGTTTTGCTTGGGATTGAAGACGCTGATACGGATGAGGATATCGACTGGCTGGTGAAGAAAATTACCCAACTGCGTATTTTTAACGATGAAAACGGGGTTATGAATCATTCGGTAAAAGATGTTCAGGGCGATGTAATTGTGGTGAGCCAGTTTACACTGCACGCCAACACTAAAAAAGGAAACAGGCCTTCGTACATTAGGGCTTCGAAACCCGATTTTGCCGTGCCGATGTATGAAAAATTCATTTTGAAAACCGAAGCTGCACTTGGCAAAAAAGTGGGAACCGGAAAGTTTGGCGCCATGATGGATGTTGAATTGGTGAACGATGGTCCTGTTACCAT
>CAYUBV010000199.1:0-5337 GCA_964443035.1 uncultured Tangfeifania sp. | reverse complement strand
GCAATGACCATTTTTGCGGTGATGTGTGCCGGCCTTTTTCCGCTCATTCACATGGGGCGGCTTCCGCTGGGCTTTTTTATACTGCCCTACCCCAACACCCGCGAATTGTGGGTCAACTTTAATTCCCCGCTTTTGTGGGATGTATTTGCCATCACAGCTTACCTGCTCGTTTCGCTGCTTTTCTGGTACATGGGTTTGATTCCCGATTTAGGCACTATCCGCGACAGGATGAAGACACTCTGGAAGAAAAAAGTATACAACTTTTTAAGCTTCGGATGGAGCGGCTCTGCCAGGCACTGGCAGCGCCACGAATCGATGAGCCTTATACTGGCCGGACTTGCTGCCCCGCTGGTTTTGTCGGTGCATACCATTGTTAGTTTCGACTTTGCCACATCAGTTATCCCTGGCTGGCATACAACCATTTTTCCGCCGTATTTTGTTTCGGGGGCCGTATTTTCCGGATTCGCCATGGTGCTTACACTTATGATTATTACCCGGAAAGCGCTAAACTTAGAAGAATATATAACAGTGGGCCACGTGGAATCGATGAACAAAGTTATTATTGCCACCGGCTCAATTGTGGGCATCGCTTACATCACCGAATTGTTTATGGCCTGGTACAGTGGTGTGGAATATGAACGCTACGCTTTTATGAACAGGGCGCTCGGACCTTATGCGTGGGCCTACTGGATTATGATGACCTGCAACGTGATATCGCCGCAGTTGCTGTGGATAAAAAAATTGCGCAGAAACCTTGCTTTCACCTTTGTGCTCTCCATTTTTATCAACATCGGCATGTGGTTCGAGCGGTTTGTTATTGTAGTCACTTCACTTCACCGCGACTATTTGCCGTCGAGCTGGGCCATGTACAAACCCACCTGGATTGAAGTAGCCATTTATTTGGGAACATTTGGTTTGTTCTTTACGCTATTCTTCCTTTTTATCCGGTTTCTGCCTGTAATTGCCCTTTCCGAAGTGAAATCGGTTGCCCGCTCATCGGCCAAAAAGTTTAAAGAGAATGTTTTAAAAAATGATAAACCGGAAAATCAATAATTATGGGAGCAATTGTTTACGGATATTTCACCGATGAAATTAATTTGCTAAAAGCAGTGAAGGAACTGCAGGGCAAAAACATAAAAATTGCCGACGTGCGGACACCTTTTCCGGTGCATGGTTTAGATACTGCATTAAACTATAAAAGGCCAAATTTGCCTAAAATAGCTTTTGCAGCAGGCGCAATTGGCGGCATTTTGGGATTTGGTTTCCAGGCCTGGGTTTTTACTGAAGCATGGCCCCTGAATATCGGGGGTAAACCTTTTCTCGCTATCCCGTCGTTTATACCGGTAACTTTTGAGCTAACCATTCTTTTTGCTGCCTTCGCCATGGTTTTTGCCTTTCTCATTCAGAGCAACCTCGGGCCGGGTAAAATACCCGACATCCTCGATGAAGAGGTAACAGACGACCATTTTCAGATTATTCTGACAGAAAAAAACAACAACCTTGCAGAACCGGAATTAACCAGGGCACTTTCAGGCACGGGAGCAATAAATGTCAAACACTTAAATTCAGAAAAATGATGGAAAAGCAAAATATACCGGAAGCCAAACCTCTGAATTTTGATAAAAGAATGAAAACAATACTGGCGGTGGCCGCCGGGGTGGGAATTGTAGCTCTGCTGATTGCTGTTTTTATTCAGCAACTCCCCTCCACACGTATTTGGGCAAATTTATGGCTCAACGCCATAATGTTCCTGTTTTTGGGATTGGGCGCACTCTTCTTCTGGACAGTAAATGTCCTTGGTGAATCTACCTGGCAAATTAATATTCAGCGTATTCTGGAATCCATGGCACTGACAATTCCTTTTTCCGCAGTCTTTTTCATCCTTGCTTTTCCGGGGCTGAAAGATATTTTTGAATGGACACACACCGAACACCTCGATGAAATACTTCAGAAAAAAACAGCCTATCTGAATTTACCATTCTGGCTAATTCGGTTTGCAGTTTATTTTATTATCTGGAGCTTTTTTGCAGTTTATTTGCGGAAAGTTTCTGTCAGAAACGATTACGAACCTTATGAACGCTACCTGAAACGCATAAGAAGCACATCCGGATGGTTTATGGTGTTGTTTGCAATTACCAGTTCAATGGCGGCCTGGGACTGGCTTATGTCGATTGATGGGCACTGGTTTAGCACACTTTATGGCTGGTATATTTTTTCGAGCATGTTTGTGGCTGCGCTGTCAGTTATAATTATAATAGCTGTTGCATTTAAAGAATTTGGCATCCTGCCCAATATAAACAAGGAACACCTGCATGATTTGGGAAAATATCTTTTTGGCTTCAGTATTTTCTGGGCCTACCTGTGGGTAAGTCAATACCTGCTCATCTGGTACAGCAATATACCCGAAGAAACGATTTATTACGTAGAACGCACGCAGCATTTTGAAACACTGTTTATACTGAATCTAATCGTTAATTTTGTTTTTCCGCTGATGGCCCTGATGACCCGGAATTCGAAACGCCAGCCCTTAATTCTTGTAACAGTGGCACTGGTTGTGCTGTTGGGCCATTATCTCGATTTATACCTTGCCATTATGCCGGGGGCAGTCGGACACGAAACAGCCTCAATCGGTATTCTCGAAATAGGATTGCCGTTTTTCTACCTGTCAGTTTTTATAACCCTCTTTTTTACTTATTTCAAAAAAGCGAAACCTGTACCTGAAAATCATCCTTATATTATTGAAAGTACCAGTTATGAAAATCTTTAATTCAAAATATTATTTCGGAATTGTTACGGCACTTTTGGTTTTGTCATCCTGCGACGAAAACCGGAATCAACCCGGATACAGTTTTTTTAATGACATGGAAGAATCGCAGGCGTATGAAACATACAGTGAAAATCCTTACATGCCGGGAGGAAAAACAATGGCCGGGCCCGTGGAAGGCACAGTAGCAACCCATGAACATGCATTCAATTTTGTAAAAACACCTGAAGACGAACAAAGAGCTGCATCGCTTGAAAATCCGCTAAAAAACAATTTTGATCCAGAAAAAGCCAAAGTGGCTTACGACAGGTTTTGCCTTTCTTGCCATGGTGAAAACGGTGCCGGTCAGGGAACACTTTTCACCAGCGGAAAATATCCGATTCCTCCGGCCAGCTATCACGCCGAGCGGGCACTGAATAAAACCGACGGTCAGCTTTTTCACAATATCCGCGCGGGTTTTGGTGTAATGGGCGCGCATGGCGCACAAATATCGGTCGAAGATTCATGGCAACTGGTGAATTACATCCGGCAATTGCAGGAAGAAAATTCAAAATAAATCACTAAAGGGTTTTGGGGATAAACTATTCAAGCGATATTTTCTGTTTCTTTTATTCAATTGATAATTATTTGATTGAATATACTTTTATGCAATTCTTATTCACTTAATAACACTATATTGAATAAAATGCATTAATTTTATCCAGTATAATGAAATTAATGATTAAAAATATAATAATTCAACAAAAAGAAGAGCGGGATATGCTGCTCAATCTAAAATATGTCAACCGGTTAAAAGAAGCTGCAATTGCTGAATACCTCAATACAGGACTGATAAAACTCATCACAGGCCCCCGGAGGGCAGGCAAATCTGTAATGGCATTGCAATTACTTAAAAATAAAACATTTGCATATCTTAACTTCGACGATGATTTACTTTTAAAAAATTTTGATGAAGATGCTGTTATTCAAACCTTAAATGAGGTATACAGCGGGTATGAATACATTCTCCTGGATGAAATACAAAACCTGCCCAACTGGGAATTGTGGATCAATAAATTGTATCGCCGCGGCACCAACCTCGTAATTACCGGCTCCAACTCAAAACTTCTTTCACATGAGTTAGCATCGGCCCTTACCGGGAGGTTTGTTCAGATTGCTGTCTTTCCTTTTAGTTTTGTTGAAGTAATGCAAGCTCATAAATTAATGGCGCCGGTTGAATATGAAACCACACCCGGTCAAAAAGGAAACCTCCTTAATCTGCTTGCAAATTACCTGCAAAAAGGGGGATATCCGGAAACTGTTTTGAATCCGGGAATATCAAAGAATTATTTAAGTTCACTCTTTGATTCCATCCTTTTAAAAGATATACTTAAACGTTTCCGTATTCGACAAACGCAGCAGCTTTACGATTTAGCAAACTACCTGCTTGCAAATTATACCAATCCATATACATCAAACCAACTTAAAACCGAATTAAATTTTAACAGCGTAACTACCCTCCAAAAATTTATCGATTTTCTGGAAGAGCCATACTTGTTTGTAAATTTAACACGCTACTCCAACAAAATAAAAAACCAGCAAAAATCACCCAGAAAAGCCTACATAATCGACAACGGTTTTATTAGGGCCCGGTCGTTTGAATTATCGCCCAATTTGGGCAGGTTACTTGAGAATATGGTATTTATTGAACTGCTTCGACAAAATTACAAACCCGGATTAGATTTATTTTATTACCACACCCGAAACAAAAAGGAAATCGATTTTCTACTAAGAAAAGGCTACAAGACTGAAAAATTGATCCAGGTGTGCTATGACCTTTCACATCAGAAAACATTAAAACGCGAAATCAACGCATTAAAAGAAGCTTCTGATGAACTCAGATGTAACAAATTGCTCATTATTACCTGGGACAAAGATGAAAATATTGAGAATAATGGGTTACAAATTGAAGTCATATCAGCTTATAACTGGTTGCAAGGTATCTCTTTTCAGAAATCAAACCGGCATTAAGCAAAGGTAAGTATCATAACTATTAAACTGTTTCAACGGTTCATTTGGTTTCAGTGGGTAAGATTTTCAGCAGTTTTAGGGAATGTGCCTTTCAGTAGAAGGAAAAGAAATGTTTGAACCAATGCAAAATGCATGTAATTTCAGGAAGCGAAGTTATACCCATTAAAAAAAAATTAGATGGAACTATTCACAGCAAAAGATGTGACCAAGGTTTTTGCTTCAACAAAAGCACTGACTGATGTGAGCATTTCGGTAAAAGAACAAAGTATTTTTGGACTGCTTGGTCCGAACGGGGCTGGAAAAACTACCCTAATCCGGATTATCAACCAGATTACCGCCCCCGATTCAGGAGAAGTTTTACTGGAAGGGCGGCGAATGAGAGCGGCTGATGTTTCAAAAATCGGGTACCTCCCCGAGGAACGCGGACTGTACAAAAAAATGAAAATCGGGGAACAGGCCATTTACCTTGCACAGCTAAAGGGACTCAGCCGGCACGATGCCACAGCCAACCTGAAAAAATGGTTTGAGAAATTTGAAATCATGGGCTGGTGGAACAAAAAAAT
>CAYUBV010000198.1:0-5340 GCA_964443035.1 uncultured Tangfeifania sp. | reverse complement strand
AACAGATTTCTCATCTTCGTGCCTCAGATTCGAAATGACAGCAATATTTAGTCTGACATCGTCTCATTATGCCGAATAAAATCAGGTAAAAACCCGGAATGACTAATTTTTCAGTTTTTTATCAGAGCGCACGAAATCGGCAGGTGATCGGAATTCCGGTAATCGTAAGTTTGAAAATTGTAGGATTCAAAGCCCGTGCTGTGAAAAATATAATCAATCCTGAATGACGGCAGTTTGCCAATATAGGTGCGCCCCACTCCACTCCCCGAGCGGATAAATGCATCCTTCAGTCCTTTTCGCATTTGCTGGTAGGAGTAAGAAGCCGGTGTATCGTTAAAATCGCCGCAAACAATTACGTGATAAGGCGAATCATCAATGTATTCACGTATTTTATCTACCTGGCTGGCGCGCTGCTGAAACCCGCGTTTTAAACGCGACCCCATATCCCGCATGTCGGTCAAATCTTTTTCATTGTCAACGCCCGCTTCAATAAACGAATACTTATGCAGATCGAGTTGATAGGACTGCAGGTGGATATTGAAAATCCGCACTGTGTCAGAATCGATTAGCACATCGGTGTAAATGGAAATGTTGCGGGAACCATCGAACCTGATTTCGCCCATATTCACAACCGGGTAGCGGGTAAGGGTAACCGAACCGAATGTTGTGCTCGACCGTGCAAACTGATAATGATTGATAAAATCAAATTCCTCAACAGTTTGGCCCAGGTTGAAAATCTCGTTTTTCCGGAGCCGCACTTCCTGCAGACAAATAATATCGGCCTGCTGATCTTTTAAAAATTCCTTGATTTCGTCGGCAATTTCTTTTTGAGGTTTACTGTCATCGCCGTAGAAATGCTGTACATTGTACGAAAGGACTTTGACGTCGGCATCATCGATTGTTTTTCCTTTTATTTGCACATAGCGCACTAAAAATCCCCAGCCCAGCAAAATGGCAACCAGCGAAAACCAAATGTAGCGGGGATTTAAAATTAACCACAGAATTATAAAAAATAAATTAACGCCAAGCAAAACCGGATAAGCCAGGCCAAAAAATGAGGGAATCCACCATTCTTCAGGTGAAATAATAACTGAAAGATAAGCCATTACCAAGGTTAAAATGGCTGCCAGATTCAGTCCCAGTAAAATGTATTTGAGTAATTTTCTCAACTTCGCAAAATTTTTATCCTCATTTTTACTTCACACAAAATTGACAAACAAATTTTATTTTTTGCAGAATTAATGCAAAAACATTTCCGCAAAAACTATTTCCGGCACCTGAGCATTCTCTCTTTTCCATTTATATCATTTTTCAGAACGACATCCCGAAAACTGAAATCGCGCATCAGTTTTGCGGTTTCGCTGCCAAGATGTTCATTAATTTCAAAATACAATTCACCTCCTGCACTCAGGCAAGTCTGTGCAAATCTGGCAATTTCCCGGTAAAAAACCAGCGGATCGTCGTTACTTACAAATAAAGCTTCGCCGGGCTCGTAATCCAGCACATTTGCAAACATGGCCTCTTTTTCCAGGTCGCGCACATACGGCGGATTGCTGACAATAATATCGTAATTATTCCATTTATATTTTTGCCAGTTCAAAACATCAGCTTTTATAAAACTCACATCCAATTGGTTGAGCCGTGCATTTTCTTCCGCAATTTCCAGCGATTTATCAGAAAAATCGACTGCCGAAACCCTGGCATTTTTCAAACTATTTTTCAGCGCCAAGGCAATGCAACCACTGCCGGTTCCTACATCGAGAATTGAAGGAGGCCCGGGTTTTACTGAATCAATTATCCACTGAACCAGTTCTTCGGTTTCGGGGCGCGGAATCAGCACACCTGGCGCTACTTTCAGTTTCATCCCGAAAAATTCGGTTTCACCCAAAATATACTGAACCGGCTCGTAAGTTTTTAACCGCTGAACTATTTCTTTTATTTCCCTTTTTGAAGCTGAATCGATTTCTTCGCCGCGCCGCAAAATCTGTTCAGTATAGTTCATTCCGCAAACATGTTCGAAAATCAAACGGATAAAACCACAGACCTCGGTGGCCGGGTAAAATCCGCTTAATTCTTTTTCGATGTATTGAATAGTCGGCTCCATTGTGTTACTTTTGGCACAGCAAAGATACTTTTTCCGGCGGATATGGATATACATGAGAAATACATGCAGCGGTGCATCCAACTGGCAGGTTTGGGAGCAGGCGATGTGGCGCCCAACCCAATGGTGGGAAGCGTGATTGTTTACCACGGAAAAATTATTGGCGAAGGCTACCACCGAAAATACGGCGGCCCGCATGCCGAGGTGAATGCAATCAATTCGGTTTCTTATCAGGAAATGCTGAAAAAAAGCACGCTTTATGTCAGCCTCGAGCCTTGTGCCCATCACGGATTAACACCCCCGTGTTCCGATTTAATCATCAAAAAAGAAATACCGGCAGTAGTTATCGGCACGGTCGATCCGTTTTCGGAAGTGGCCGGGAAAGGCATTGAAAAGCTGGAAACGACCGGTATCAAAGTAGTATCAGGAGTGCTTGAAAATGAATGCCGCGAGTTAAACAAGCGTTTTTTTACTTTTCATGAAAGAAAACGTCCGTATGTAATTCTGAAATGGGCGCAAACCATCGACGGGTTTATTGATGTGGAACGAAGTCCTGAAAGTTTTGGTGAACCCACCTGGATTACCGGCGATTTGGCGCTCAGTCTCGTGCATAAAATCCGTTCCGAAGAAAGCGCCATTTTGGTAGGAACCAACACTGCCGAAAAAGACAATCCCTCACTAACTGTGCGGCACTGGCCTGGGAAAAACCCGTACCGGCTCGTTCTGGATAAAAAGCTGCGTTTGCCCGGTTCGCTCAATTTATTCGACGGCCTTGAAAAAACCCTGGTTTTCAACTTCAGAAAAAATGAAGAACAGGGCAGGATAACGTTTGTAAAAATTGATTCTGAAAAAGAAATCCTGCCACAAATTATGGAGGAACTTTACCGCCGAAACATCCTTTCGGTGATTGTGGAAGGAGGACGTAAACTGCTCGAAAGCTTTTTCTATACCGGGTTATGGGACGAGGCACATGTTTTTATTGGCGAAACCTGTTTTTACGACGGAATAAGGGCACCACAGATTAAAGGGAAACTGGTTGCTTCCGAAACCCTCGGAAACGACCAGCTCAAAATTTTCAAAAATCCATTTCAGAAATGAACGGCTTTGGGGCCGCCACCTTCAATGATTGGTATTCCCAGCACATTCTCAACATACTGAAAATAATAAAACAATTCATGGTTTAGCTCAAAACCGTAATCTTCGGTATAATCATAACCGACAACAGGTTCGAAAAACCAGCTTTTACGCGGGTTGGCTGCGTTGGCATTCCAGGCTGAAACATACCGCCGGTTCCAGCTTTCATAATACTCAAGCGAACGGTATTGCGAAGGATTATCGTGCAACTGGTACCAGGTTTCAAATTTTGAATCGAACGTTTCCACGTCATATTCCAGCGAATCGTTGGGTGTAATTTCCACCTCATCGTTTTCGCCGATTTTAACTGTATTTTTTTGGGTTGAACAGGAAGCAATAAGAAAAACCGCTGCAATCCAATAAATTATATTTTTCATCACAATTCCTTTCTTAATTTTATTCAAAGAAACAATACGAATTTAATGCCAAAATTGTTTATAATAATAAAAATGATCAATTTTAGTGCAGTAATTCTGAAAATCAAACTAAATGAGTCCCGGTATGGATTTTTGGTCTGTTTTCTCCCTCGTTTTCCTCGTCACGGCTATACCAGTGGCTATTATGATTATTTTGGAAAACAGATCGCCCTACAAAACAGCAGCATGGATTTTAGTGCTGGTTCTTCTCCCTATTTTCGGGGTAATTTTTTACCTTTTTTTCGGGCAGGAGTACCGCAAACAAAAACTCTTTTCGCGAAAAGGCCTTAAAAGTCACCGTCAGTTCCGTAAGCTTTCAGTGAAACAACTCCGGCTGTTTAAAAAGGCCTTTTCAAAACTCGACAAAAAAATTCTTCAGAAAGAAAACCTGATACGGTTGTTGCTGAATAATTCAGATGCGTTGCTCACCACCGGAAATCAATTGAAATTACTAACCAGTCCGGCTGCTACTTTCGAAGCAATTTTCGATGCCATAAAAAATGCCAGGCACCACATTCACCTGGAATATTACATTCTGGCCGACGATAAAATCGGCAACCAGATGAAAAACCTGCTGATTGAAAAAGCCAGCATGGGAGTCGGGGTTCGCATAATTGTGGACGATGTGGGCAGTTGGGGATTGAAAAAGTACTTTTTTGAGGATTTAAGAAACAGTGGTGTGGAAATTTATTCCTTTATGGAGGTCAGGTTTCCGCGACTCACCTCGCAGGTGAATTACCGCAACCACCGGAAAATAATTGTAATTGACGGCAAAACCGGATTTACAGGCGGGGTAAATATTGCCGACCGCTACCTGGAAGGTAAAAAAAGAATTGGCCCGTGGAACGACCTGCATCTTCAGGTTGATGGCGATGCAGCGGCCTGTCTGCAGGTGGTTTTTGCCGCCGACTGGTACTTTGTCAGCAAAGAAAACCTCTCTGGAGAAAAATACTTTCCGCCTATGAATGACGGTGAAGGCCAGGCCATGCAAATTTCAGCCAGCGGACCAGACTCCGACTGGGAAACCATCGGGCAGGCAATTTTTGCTGCCATCGCCAATTCCAGGCAACGGGTATTTATTGTTTCGCCCTACCTGATGCCGCCGTTGCAAATTGTTTCGGCACTTAAAACGGCGTCGCTCAGTAACGTAGATGTGCGGATTATAATTCCCGAAAAATCGGATTCGCCCATTCCCCTTTGGAGCTCATTTTCGTATGTGGAAGAACTGCTCGAAGCTGGTGTCAGAATCTATTTTTACAACACCGGATTTATTCACAGCAAGTATATTGTTGTTGACGATGTGTTTTCAACCGTTGGCACAACCAACCTCGATTTCCGCAGCCTTGAAACCAATTTCGAGGTAAATGCATTTATTTACGATGAAGAATTTACCAACCGGCTAACAAAAATTTTCCGAAAAGACATGCAAAACAGCCGTGAAATAAAATTAAAGGAATGGCGGGAACGCCCCTGGCATTTTAAATTGCGGGAATCGCTGGCTCATACAGTTAGTCCAATGTTGTGATAATTCTTTTAAAACGGCAACTTCCCCAAATCCAGGTTCCCGCCTGAAAGAATGATTCCCACTTTTTTATTTTGTACATCGATTTTATTTTCGAGAATGGCTGCCAGCGGCACGGCGGAGGAAGGTTCGATGATGATTTTCATCCGTTCCCAAATCAGGCGCAT
>CAYUBV010000197.1:0-5366 GCA_964443035.1 uncultured Tangfeifania sp. | reverse complement strand
AGGTCCATAAATACACCGTATGACGTGATGTTTTTAACGGTTCCTTCGAGTACCTGGCCTTTTTCAAGTTTGGCAATAATTTCTTTTTTCTGCTGCTCGAGTTCAGCCTCGATAAGCGCTTTGTGCGAAACAACAACGTTACGGTATTCGTGGTTGATTTTAACCACTTTGAATTCCATGGTTTTTCCAACAAATACATCGTAGTCGCGGATAGGTTTCACATCAATTTGTGAGCCGGGCAGGAAGGCTTCGATGCCGAATACATCGACAATCATACCACCTTTTGTGCGGCATTTGATGTAACCCTTGATGATTTCGTCTTTTTCGAGTGATTCGTTTACACGTTCCCATGAGCGGGTTGCACGTGCTTTTTTGTGCGAAAGGATCATCTGTCCTTTTTTGTCCTCGAGGCTTTCGATGTAAACATCCACTTTGTCGCCAACTTTCAAATCAGGATTGTACCTGAATTCGTTCAGGCTCACAATACCATCTGATTTGTAGCCGATATCGACAACTACTTCGCGTTTGTTCATGGCAATTACTGTGCCTTCGAGAACTTCTTTTTCCGTTACGGTATTAAGCGTATCGTCGTAAAGTTTTTCAAGGTTTGCTCTTTTTTCTTCAGAATAAGCATCGATTCCGGTTTCGAGGCTGGCCCAGTCGAATTCTTCGTCTGATTTTTTCTCTTCTTCGGTTTCAGTTTCAGCGGCTGTTTCCAAAGAAACTTCTTCTTTCATTTCAACCGCATCGTCGATAGTTTTGGCTATAACTTCTTCTTTTTTGGTTGTTTCTTCAGCAGGAGTTTCTTCTGTAGTTTCAGCTTTCGGCTCTTCTTTTTCTTCTGAAATTTTTTCCTCCGTTTTGCCTTCTTCGTTTTCTTCTTTAACAGCTTCAGCAGCTTCTTCTTTTGTTTCTACTGCTTCCAGCTCGTTTTCAATTGTTTCTTTTTCAGGCTCTTCCGGTGTTTGTTCGGCCTTGGTTACTTTCTGAATAGTAGAATCGTCTACTTTGCGTTCTTCCTGTTCAATTTTTTCGTTTTTCTTTTCAGTCATGTAATGTTCTTTTGATAATTAATGAATTAGACATTATAATTGTATTTAAATCGCGCGCAAAAATATAACTTAATTCACTTACATCAAAGGTTTTCGGTATTTTATTTTGTCTGATTGATAATTCAGTAACATTTTGATTTAAAGTATACCTCAATCGTTAAAAAAGTTTTTTATTTCAGAGGTTTTCTGTGGTGACATAATATTTTATTAATTTTGACATCCGTTTTAGAATTAAACAAAATTTACAATAAAATGAAAGGAATTATTCTTGCTGGTGGCGCCGGAACACGGCTATACCCGATTACGCAATCCATTTCGAAACAAATTATTCCGATTTACGACAAACCGATGATTTATTATCCGCTGTCCGTTTTAATGCTGGCCGGAATCAGGGAAATTCTGATTATTTCAACTCCTGATGATATCGGTCTTTATGAAAAACTGCTGGGTGACGGGAAACAGCTCGGACTGGATATTTCCTATAAAATACAACCTGCGCCCGAAGGTTTGGCGCAGGCGTTTATTCTGGGAGATGAATTTATTGGCGATGACAATGTGTGCATGATTCTGGGCGACAACCTTTTTTACGGCTACAATTTCCGCTCGATTTTGGAAGATGCAGCCAGCCTGGAAGACGGCGCGATTGTTTTCGGATATTATGTGAACGATCCGGATCGCTACGGAGTGGTTGAATTCGACGAAACCGGAAAGGTGATGAGCATCGAAGAAAAACCAAAGCAACCCAAATCGAACTACGCGGTTACCGGCTTGTATTTCTATTCGAACGATGTGGTTCAGAAAGCCAAAAACCTCAAACCTTCGGCGCGCGGCGAACTGGAAATAACTGATCTGAACCGTATTTATCTAAAAGAAAACAGGTTGAATGTAAAGTTGCTGGGGCGTGGTTTTGCCTGGCTCGATACAGGCACTCACGACAGCCTGTTGCAGGCATCGAATTTTATAGCTACCATCGAGCAGCGTCAGGGATTAAAAGTATCGTGTATTGAAGAAATTGCCTACAAAAAAGGGTTCATCAACAAAGAACAACTGATAGCACTGGCACAGCCCCTGAAAAAAAACCAGTATGGTGAGTACCTTCTGCAACTGGCTGAAAGACAAATTCTCTCATTTTAGATCATAAATGAAAATTACAGAAACATCATTTCCGGGCCTTTTAATTATTGAACCTTGGGTCTTTGAAGATTCCCGCGGTTATTTTTTTGAATCGTACCAGGAAAAACGCTATAAAGAAGGTGGTATTGTTACCTCGTTTATCCAGGACAATGAATCGAAATCGGTACGCGGCGTGGTGCGCGGATTGCATTATCAACTGGCGCCGTATGCACAGGCCAAATTGGTGCGCGTAATAGAAGGTCGTGTTTACGATGTGGCTGTCGATTTGCGGAAAGGTTCACCAACTTTTGGCAAATGGTTCGGTTTCGAACTCGATGCGAAAAGTAAAAAACAACTTTTTGTGCCCCGTGGTTTTGCGCATGGCTTTTCGGTATTAAGTGAAACAGCCATCTTTTCATACAAATGCGACAATGCGTATAACAAAGAGTCTGAAAGAGCAATAAATATAAACGATCCGGAACTAAGAATCGACTGGATGCTGGGTGAAACAGAGCCTGTTGTTTCAGAGAAAGATTTGGCTGCTCCACTGTTTTCAGCAGCCGAAATGAATTTTATTTTTGAAGGATGAAAATACTTGTAACCGGAGCATACGGACAGTTGGGGAGCGAGTTGAAAGATGTAGCTAAAGGGATTTCCGGGCATCGGTTTTTGTTTACCGATGCCGATACGCTCGATATTGCCGATGAAAATCAGGTTAGCAGGTTTTTTGAAAATGAAAGGCCGGAATTTGTAATCAATTGCGCCGCATACACAGCAGTCGACAGGGCTGAAACTGAAATGGAGGCGGCTCAAAAAGTAAACGCAACGGCATCCGCTTTACTGGCAAAATATACACAGCAACACAATTGCGGTTTTATTCATATTTCAACCGATTATGTTTTCAATGGAAAATCGTTCATTCCCTATACCGAAACAGACCCGGTTCAGCCGGAGAGTGTTTACGGAAAAACAAAACTTACCGGCGAGCATTTTATTCTCTCATCCGAATCAAAAGCTGTAATTATTCGTACTTCGTGGTTGTATTCCTGTTACGGGAATAATTTTGTAAAAACAATGTTGCGCCTGGGTGATGAACGTGAGATGCTGAAAGTGGTTTTCGACCAGGTGGGTACTCCCACTTATGCAGCCGATTTGGCAAAAGCTGTACTTTCCATCGCATCGGTTTATGAAAATGAACCGGGAAATTTTAAAACCGGAGTTTACCATTTTTCAAACGAAGGGGTTGCAAGCTGGTACGATTTTGCCAAAAGTATTTTCGAAATTTCAGGTTTGAACTGCAAGGTAATACCGGTTTCATCCGATGAATTTCCGACTCCGGCAAAACGTCCGCATTACAGTGTTTTGAATAAATCGAAAATAAAAAGTACATTTAATCTTGAAATTCCTTACTGGAAAGAGAGTCTGGGGATTTGTATTAAAAAACTTCAAAAAAACAGAATAAATGGAAAATAAAGAATTACTCAAACAGGTTAGAGTTGTTGCTGAAGGGTGGCTTTCTGATTTATACGATGAAGAAACCCGCACCGAGGTTCAGCGGATGCTCGATAGCGAAGATCCCACTGAATTGATTGATGCGTTTTACAAACACCTCGAGTTTGGTACGGGTGGTTTGCGTGGTATAATGGGAGTGGGCACCAACCGGGTAAACAAATACACCATTGGTGCTGCCACGCAAGGACTTTCCAATTATCTTAAAAAGAATTTTGCCGATCTTCCGCAAATTAAAGTAGCCATTGGGCATGACTGCCGCAACAACAGCCGGTTTTTTGCCGAAACCTGTGCGAAAATTTTTACAGCCAACGGAATAAAAGCTTATTTGTTTGAGGATTTACGCCCAACTCCTGAACTTTCTTTTGCAATTCGTGAACTGGGATGCCAGAGTGGAATTATTCTTACAGCATCGCATAACCCGAAGGAATATAACGGATACAAAGCATACTGGGACGACGGATCGCAAATTGTTGCTCCGCACGATGTAAATATTGTAAATGAAGTGGCGAATATAAAACCGGGCGATATCAAATTTGACGGACCCGATGATTTGATTGAAATTATGGGCGAAGAAATGGACCGGAAATTCCTTGAAAAAGTGAAAACTGTTTCCATTTCGCCGGATGTTGTAGAGCGGCACAAAGACATAAAAATCATTTTCACCCCAATCCACGGAACAACAGTAAAGATGGTGCCGGCAGCACTTAAGGAGTTTGGGTTCACCAATATTATCAACATTCCGGAACAGGATGTGGTCAGCGGGGAATTTCCAACCGTGGTTTCTCCCAACCCGGAAGATGAGGCTGCCATGGAAATGGCGCTCCAAAAAGCTGCGGAAGTCGATGCCGATTTGGTAATGGCAAGCGATCCTGATGGCGACCGTTTGGGAGTAGCTGTAAAAAACGATAAAGGAAAATACATCATTGTAAACGGCAACCAGACTGCGCTTCTTTTTATTTATTACATCATCACAAAAATGAAGGAAGCCGGCGCTATGGAAGGCAATGAATATATTGTAAAAACCATTGTTTCTACTGAAATGATTGCTGAAATAGCCCGAAAAAATAACGTGGAATATTACGATGTTTACACAGGCTTCAAGTTTATTGCCGAAGTTATGCGTGAAAACGAAGGAAAGAAAAAATACATAGGCGGCGGCGAAGAAAGTTTTGGTTTTCTGCCGGCCGATTTTGTCCGCGATAAAGATGCGGTGTCTTCATGTGCGCTTATGGGTGAGATAACCGCCTGGGCCATCGATCAGGGCAAAACTTTGTATGAACTGCTGCAGGACATTTACCTTGAATACGGTTATTCAAAAGAGAAAACGATTTCTGTTTACCGCCCCGGCAAATCAGGGGCCGATGAAATTCAGCAAATGATGAATGATTTTCGTAAGCAACCCCCACGGGAATTGAGGGGATCGCCTATGGAATGGGTAAAAGATTATTCTACACTGATTGCAAAAAACCTGCTTTCAGGCGAAGAGAAAAAAATCGATCAGAAAGTTACTTCCAATGTGCTTCAGTTTTTTACAAAAGACGGCACAAAAATTTCGGTTCGCCCATCGGGAACCGAGCCCAAAATCAAATTTTATTTCGAAGTGAAGGGCGAATTAAATTCGCGCGACGGATTTGACATGGCAGAAGAAAGCGCCGATGCAAAAATCGATAACATTATGAGAGAATTGAA
>CAYUBV010000196.1:0-5428 GCA_964443035.1 uncultured Tangfeifania sp. | reverse complement strand
CGCATCCTGAACCAGACGCTCCGATTCGGTATCGAGCGATGAAGTGGCCTCGTCGAGAATTAAAATGGGCGGGTTGTTTAGTACGGCCCTGGCTATTGAAAGCCGCTGTTTCTGACCGCCTGATAATTTGTCGCCGCGGTCGCCAATACGTGCGTAGTACCCTTCCTCTGTGGCTTCAATAAATTCGTGGGCATTGGCGATTTTGGCGGCGTTTATCACGTCTTCTTCCTTTACATTTTCTATTCCGAAGGCAATGTTGTTTAGAAACGTGTCGTTAAAAAGAATCGGTTCCTGGTTGACATAGCCAATCAGGTTTCGTAAATCATTCAGTTTCAGATCGCGCAAATCTTTTCCGTCGATAGTAATCCGGCCACCGGAAACATCATAAAAACGGGGCAATAAATCAACCAGTGTGGTTTTTCCGCTTCCTGACTGCCCGACGAGTGCAACAGTTTTGCCTTTCTCAATTTCCAGTGTAATATTGTTTAAAACGGGGGCTGTTTTATAGGCGAACGATACGTTTTCGTAAATAATTTTCGACTTGAAATCTTCTATTTTTTCTGCATTTTCTTTTTCGGTGATTTGCGAAGGCGTGTTCAGAATTTTGTCGATGCGTTCCATTGAGGCCAATCCTTTTTCAACACTGTAAAGCGCAGTTGAAAAGGCTTTTGACGGGTTAATAATATTATAGAAGAAAACCAGGTATCCTATAAAAGCAGCGGCATCAAGTCCTGCTTTATCATTCAGAATTAGCTGCCCGCCATACCACAAAACAATGATGATAACTGTTGTTCCGAGAAATTCACTCATTGGGTGGGCCAGAAACCGGCGCCACATCAACTGGTTCATAATGTTGAAGTAGTTGGTGTTCTCGGTTTCAAACCGTTTTGTAGCTATTTTCTCGGCGTTAAATGCTTTTATAATTCGCAGCCCGGAAAGATCTTCTTCGATAATCGAAAGAATTTCACCCATTTTATGCTGTCCTTTGCGGCTCTCTTTTTTCAGGCTTTTACCAATCCGGCCAATAATAAAACCTGCAATAGGAAACATCACAAATACAAACAGCGTGAGGCTCCAGCTCATGTAAAACATAACCGATACCGAAACAATAATCAGAATCGGGTTTTTAATCATCATGTCCAGTGAGTTCATTACCGAGTTTTCAACTTCGGTTACATCGCCGGTCATGCGGGCCATGATGTCGCCTTTGCGCTCATCGGAGAAAAAGCCAAGTTGCAGCCTTAGGATTTTTTTGTAAATTTTTGACCGAATATCCCGGACTACGCCATTGCGGATAACCACAATCATAAAATTGGCGAGGTAGTAAAATCCTACTTTCAGAAAAACAGTGACTACAATAAAAATACCTATGTAAATCAACGCACGCTCGTGGCTGTATTTAATAATGACCTGGCTAATGAGGTAGTTGATAAATTCAGTGGCTGAAGATATGCTGAAATCCCATTCAGGACGGGAGGTTACAAGTTCCTGGGTGCCAAAAAGTATTTTTAGCGAAGGAATCAGCAATAAAAATGAAAAAGCCCCAAAAACAGCGCTCAGGAAGTTTGCTATTACATTCCACACCAGTTTCCATTTGTAAGGCGGTATAAACCGGCGTAGCAGATGAAGAAAATCTTTCATAATGAATCGTTCAAAACACTATCTAAAATGATTGTTTCGATGGTGTCTTGTTTTAATTGTTTGTCGTTTGTAAGAAAATAATCAGCCTGACAGAATTCCGCTGCTGCAAGTTGAATGGCGTCTGGGGTTTTAAAATTAAACTTTGCCCTGTATTCAGCAGCTCTTTTTGAAATTCCCATATCAATATCGACCAGCTCGAGTGTCTCGGCATTTGTAAAAATAGATTCATATTTCTCCACAAGATCAATCCTGTTATTGCGAAGCGGAACGATCAGCAGTTCGAGTAATGTAAGAACTGAAGTTGAAAAGCTAATTGTTCCTGAATTATTCAATTCAAAAAGCTCTTCCAGAAACGATTGATATTTTTTATTCCCTTCGATGTAATAAATAAACGGGGCAGTGTCAATATAGATTTTCTTGCCTGCAAACTGGTTAGCTAATCCCATGCTCTTTCATTTTGCAAATAATCATCAACATCGATATTATTCCATACATCAGCGCCAAGACCTTTTAAATCAGTTAACTTTTGGGTGTGCGATTTATTCTCGTTCTGTTTCCTGAGCAATGAAATAATTTTCTCAGCAACTTGAACCTTTGAGTTATAATCCAGTGCTGAAACCTGATTGATAATTTTCTTTATTTTAACTGAGTCATTCATATTTCAAAGTTACATTATTTGAATCATTCAAATTCAATCTCAATTTAATAACTAAAACACCCCGGTATAATTTTGCGGCGTAATCTGTTTTAGTTCCTGTTTCACACTTTCATCAACGTCCAGTCCATCAATAAAATTGTGAATGGCCTGTTTGTCAATCACTTCATTTTTGCGGGTAAGGTCTTTCAGCGCTTCGTACGGATTCGGGAAAAATTCGCGGCGTAAAATGGTTTGAATCGCTTCGGCCACCACTGCCCAGTTATCTTCCAAATCTTTTTGAATAGCCACTTTATTCAGGAGCAGTTTGTTCAGGCCTTTTAAGGTTGATTTGATGGCAATTACGGTATGTCCGAACGGAACACCGATAAAACGTGTTACGGTAGAATCGGTCAAATCGCGCTGCAACCTCGAAACCGGAAGCTTGGATGTAAGTTGCTCGAAACCGGCGTTGGCAATTCCGATGTTTCCTTCTGAATTTTCAAAATCGATGGGATTTACCTTATGCGGCATGGTAGAAGAACCTACTTCGCCTTTTTTAATTTTCTGCTTGAAGTAATTCATCGAAATGTAGCTCCAGACATCTCTGTCTAAGTCCAGTACGATGTTGTTTATACGTTTCATGGCATCAAAAATGGCCCCGTAATTGTCGTAATGGGCAATTTGCGTAGTGTACTGCGAGCGTTCCAGCCCCAGGTATTCTTTGCAGAATTTGTTGGCAAACTGCTGCCAGTCGATTTGCGGATAAGCCACAAAATGGGCATTAAAATTTCCGGTAGCTCCGCCAAATTTGGCATGACAAGGCAGGGCACGCAACTGCTCCAACTGCACCTGAATGCGCTCGGTAAAAACTTTAATTTCTTTTTCCAGTTTTGTTGGAGATGCCGGTTGTCCATGTGTTTTTGCCAGCATCGGAACATCTTTCCATTGTTCTGCCAGCTCATCCAGCTTTTCCAGTAATTGCTGCATCAGCGGATAATATTCGGCGTCCAGTGCATCATGAATCGATCTGGGAATTGCTGTGTTGTTGGCATCCTGCGAGGTTAGCCCAAAATGGATGAACTCTTTGTATTTTCCCAGCCCAATCCGGTCGAATTCTTCTTTCAGAAAATATTCCACCGCTTTTACATCGTGGTTGGTTACACTTTCTATTTCCTTCACCCGTTTTGCATTTTCAACAGAAAATTCCCGGTGAACTTCCCTGAGTTCTTCCAGTTTGGCGGCTGGTATTTCCTTAAGTTGCGGCAGGGGCAATTCACAAAGTGCCACAAAATATTCTGTTTCTGTGAATACACGGTATTTTATCAGGGCATATTCACTAAAATATTTGCCGAGGTTTTCAACTTTACTGTTATAGCGGCCATCCACCGGCGAAATGGCTGTTAATGCACTAAATTCCATTTATCTGCTTTTTTTAACGCTTGCAAAGTTAGTAATTTCGAACAATTGCGGATTTTTCATGAAAAATAGTTTTCAACGGATCATATTGGATTTATTTTTAATTTAGCTGATATTTTTTTCCTGAATCAGAAACTAAATGATGAATTACAAAATGAATAAAATCCGGAGCTCTGTATTATTGTCGATTTTACTAATGCTGTCGTCTGCTTTTTTAACTTTTGGCGAAGAAAACGACAAAAAGCTGGTTTACAAGCTGAATATTAAACAGGAGATTGCACCTGCTATGTTTCGGCAAACACAGCAGGCTTTCGAAGCTGCCGACACGCTCGGCGCCGATGTGTTTCTGATTCATATGAATACGTATGGCGGAACAGTACTGGATGCCGATTCCATTCGCACCAAAATACTGCAAAGCCCCATTCCGGTTTACGTTTTCATTGACAATAACGCAGCCTCGGCAGGGGCGCTTATTGCAATTGCCTGCGACAGCATTTTTATGCGTCCGGGCGGCAGCATCGGGGCAGCCACAGTGGTGAATCAAACCGGCCAGGCCATGCCCGATAAATACCAGAGCTACATGCGCTCTACCATGCGTGCCACAGCCGAAGCTCACGGAAAAGATACACTCATTTTAGGAAATGATACCATTATTCAGTGGCGCCGCGATCCCAGAATTGCAGAAGCCATGGTCGATCCATCGGTTTATATCGAAGGAATTATCGATACCGGGAAAGTTTTGACATTCACACCTTCAGAAGCCATTGCACACGGATACTGCCACGGAACTGCTGAGACGATTGACGAAGTGTTACAAAAAATCGGCATCGAAAATTACGAGATTGTGGAATACAAACCTACATTCCTCGAGCGGATTATCGGATTTTTAGTAAGTCCGGTAATTTCCGGGCTACTGATAATGGCCATCATTGGCGGCATTTATTTCGAAATGCAGACACCCGGAGTCGGATTTGCCCTGGGTGTGGCTGTGCTGGCCGCAGTGCTCTACTTTGCGCCGCTTTACCTCGAGGGGCTGGCTGCCAACTGGGAGATCCTTCTTTTTGTTGTCGGAATTATACTGGTGCTGGTTGAGATATTTCTTATTCCCGGATTCGGTGTGGCCGGAATTCTGGGAGTGCTGTTCATTTTTGTGGGACTGGTACTGAGCCTGATTAACAATGTGGACTTTAATTTTGAATTTGTTGAAATGGAAAGGGTAGGAGTGGCTATTATGACAGTGGTTCTGGGAATTTTTGGCGGATTTGTGGGTGCTCTTTACCTGGGCGATAAACTTTTTACCGCCAAATCGGGCTTGTTTAAAAATTTATCGTTAAAAACCGTTCAGGATATTGCTGAAGGTTATTCAAATGTGGATGCATCTTTTCTTCAACTGAAAGGAAAAACCGGTGTGGCCCAAACAGTTTTGCGGCCCGGCGGAAAAGTGATTATCGATGCCGAAATATACGATGCAGTTGCTGAAAGCGGATTTATCGACCGAAACGAAAACGTTGTGGTTACGCGGGTCGGCACCTCGCAGTTGTATGTTGAAAGACCCGACGAATAGTGTGATGTTAATCTGTCATTTCGAGAATGTACCCAAAAAAAATTTTGGGCATAATGAGGAAATGACAGATTGTTCAAAAAGGACTGTCATTTCGACGAGGAACGAGGAGAAATCCTTTCAATTAACAGATCTCTCCTTCGTCGAGATGACAGGAAAATTAAAATCTGTCA
>CAYUBV010000195.1:0-5464 GCA_964443035.1 uncultured Tangfeifania sp. | reverse complement strand
ACCGATTTTGCAAGGTTGCGTGGCTGGTCTGCATCGCAACCCCTTAGCACTGCGATATGATAAGCCAGTAACTGAAGCGGAATAACGGCAAGAAGCGGCGCTACAGCCGGATGCGATTTGGGAATTTCCAGCACATCGTCGGCCATCTCTTTCAGGCCTTTGTCGCCTTCAGTAACCACTGCAATAATGTTTCCTTTGCGGGCTTTTACTTCCTGAATATTGCTGACAATTTTTTCGTACCAGGCATCGCGCGGGGCCACCACCACAACCGGCAGGTCATTGTCAATCAGTGCAATCGGGCCGTGTTTCATTTCGCCGGCAGCGTAACCTTCGGCATGGATGTACGAAATCTCTTTCAGCTTGAGCGCACCTTCAAGCGCCACCGGAAAAAGTGTTCCGCGCCCCAGGTACAATGCATTTACCGCATCTTTATATTTTTCAGCAATTGCTTTTATTTTCAAATTATTTTGAAGAACAGCTCTCCCTTTTTCAGGAATTTCGGCCAATTCTTTTACAAGCAACTTATAGGTTTCCTCCGAAACTGTTTGCCTTGCATGGGCAAGTTTAAGTGCAAACAAAGTGAGCACCGTTACCTGGGCAGTGAAAGCTTTAGTGGAAGCAACGCCAATTTCAACCCCGGCATGGGTATAAACACCGGCTTCCGTCTCGCGCGAAAGCGTGGAGCCCACCACATTGCAAATGCCTATTGCCAAAGCGCCTTTTTCTTTTGCAAGCCGCAGCGCCGCCAGTGTATCGGCAGTTTCGCCACTCTGGCTGATTACAATCACAACATCTTTTTCACCCAAAACAGGCTTGCGGTAACGAAATTCAGACGCGTATTCCACTTCAACCGAAACCTGTGCATATTCTTCCAGAAGGTATTCGCCAATCAGCGCTGCATGCCACGATGTTCCGCAGCCGATAATCACAATCCGCTCAGCTTTGGCAATCCGCGGAAACACATTCAGCAATCCGCCCAACACAATTTCTGAATATTCCGGTTTCAGGCGGCCTCTGAAAGTTTCTTCTATTGTTTGAGGCTGCTCAAATATTTCCTTGAGCATAAAATGATCGAAACCGCCTTTGTTCAGCTCCCCGATTTTTAAATCGAGGTTGGATACCCTCATGGAAACCGGGTTGTTTTTAATGTTTTTCAGGGTGAAATTATCTTTCTGAAGAATAGCCAGATCGTAGTCATTCAGGTACACCACATGGCTGGTAAATTCTGCAACCGGAGATGCATCGCTGGCTACATAATGCTCCTGGTTTCCCAACCCGATAACCAGCGGACTTCCGTTGCGGGCAACAATCATTTTATTACCCTCGGCAGGGCATAAAACAGCAATCCCGTAGGCACCCACAACTTTTAAAAGTGCAAGTTCCACAGCCATTTCAGCAGTTACCTCATCGTTTTGGGTGTAAAAGAATTCTACCAGGTTTGCCAGCACTTCGGTATCGGTATTGCTTTTAAAATGAAAACCGTGGGAAATTAAGTCGTCTTTCAGTGCGCTGTAATTTTCAATAATTCCGTTGTGAACCAATGAAAAGTGACCATTCATTGACTGATGCGGATGCGCATTTTCGTCGTTCGGCTCTCCGTGTGTTGCCCAGCGGGTATGCCCGATTCCGATGTTCCCCTGCAATTTATTATCCCCGATAAACGCCTCGAGTTCTGCAACCTTTCCCTGTTTTTTAAATACATCTATTTTCCCGTTGAGCAATGCAACTCCGGCAGAGTCGTATCCGCGGTATTCCAATTTTTTCAGTCCGTTCAGTAAAACGGGCAAAGCTTCTTTATTTCCAATATATCCAACTATTCCGCACATGTTTTTTTTGATTACTTGTTATTAAAATGAAAGTCGGGTTCACTGCTAATTCCCGCTCGATTTTAAGTTGCTGACTCCTTTTACTTCCACTTCTTTTTTTGGATGAGAATTTTCAGGAATATTCCGCATGCATGCAGTGATTTCATCACCCAGTGCTTCTTTCTTCTTCATATGTTCGCGAATGGCATTTACTGTTTCGTTCTTTTCAAATTCGCCGCGAACCTGGGTAAAATCGAGTTCCCGTGCTCCGTTCTGGCCATCCATTCCAAAACCGGTCATTTTTGTCATGGAAAATTCTTTCCGGGCATCTTCATACAACAAGCGGTCAATTCCCAGTACGCTCTCTTTCCATTTATTAACGATTTCGATCACATCATCCGAAGTAAAATTCACGATGGATTTGTTGTAAAACTCCTCCAGTGCATCTGCTGCCCATGTCCACTCGTAGTTGTAGTAATTGTTGTGCAACGTTAACAACGACGAATTCACCTGCTCGAGTGTGGATATTTCTCCATTTTCTATTGAATTCAGCAACTGCTCCAGCGCTTCGTACGGACAAAGGAGCCCCGATAAATCAACCCAGTGCCCTTTTCCAAACGGACTGTCGGTTTGCAATTCTTTTCGTATTTGGGCATTGCCGGTAATATTTTTACCATGCAGCCGGGTAATCAGCGAGTTTCCAAGAAATTTCCAAATGGCCATTTCGTATAAAAGAATTCCCCGATCGAGCGCTCTTTTTTCAATCTTCATTTTATCGAAACTGTACTGGGTGGCAAATTCTCCGGAAGTTTCCCGGATGGCAAGCAATTTACTGCGCCCTTTAATCATTTTATGAATGGTGAACGGGCTGAGCAAATTGAAATTGATTAAATCGAGCAGGTTAGAATCTTTCCGGTTATCGCGGCGTGGCCACTTTTGTGAATCGCGGATGGTTCCGATGCTTTTCAGGTTGATTGCCGGCACCAAAATACTTTCGTCCCTGCTTTCAATCAGGTAGGAAAACGGAAAATCGGCGGTGTCGCAATGCTTATAATGACGGCCCATCACCAGCGAAAACGCCCCGATGTGCGAAGGCCACAACACATAAGAATCGCTGGTGGTTTTGGCGCCGCGCTCCATAATTCCCTGGTGTATTGGCCCCAGTTTATACATGTGATTGCTCTGGTTGGAACCGCTTCCGGCATTCAAAAAAGAAAACATTCCGGCAATCAGCAATGTCGATTTGTGATGCGTTACAGTGTACGGACCGGCAAAAACCGAGCAGGCTTCGCCATGATACCCCTGGCAATTGGCAAAGAAAACCGAATTTACGGCCGAGTAATGTTTGTCGAGTTTGCAACCCTGCCCCACAAAACATTTTGAAACCAACGTGGCATCGGTAATCTGAGACCCCGAGCACACAATAAAATCCTCCATAATAACGCCCTCGCCAATTTCAACCGGCGCCTCGAGGTTGCTGTTAATGGTTCCGTTCTTTAATTTTTTGGCCCCGTCGATTAGGGTTCCCTGCCCCACTTTCACATTTAAAAGAGTGTTGCAATTGAGAATCCGTGAATGGGCACCAACCAGGCCTGAGTCACTCTTAACAGAATCGGCATAAGAATTGACCATATTTTTCAGGGCTGAAACCACAGTGGGTTTGTGGCGGTAAAGCGATAGAATATAGGCAATATGAGCTGACAAATAATCATAAATCGGAATTTCGCGTCCGCCGCCTTCGTTAATTGCCTCAACGTTTACTCCGTTTCCAAAAGAAGTTTCACCATCAACAGCAATTGTGGTTACATTATGAATAATTACGCCTTCTTCTATTTTGTAATTGGCAATGTAACTTCGCACATTGTGAATCAGGGCATCTTTACCTACTTCGCAATTGTGCAACCAGGCGTTGTAAATTCCGGTTTTAAATGTAATTCCTCCCACCAGTTTTACCGACCGGTTAAAACTTCCCAAACGAATATGCCCGGAAAATTTTGTGTTTTCAATGTTATCGGGTGTGAAATCGCCGGAAACTTTTATTAGGTTCCAATCGGAAGAAGAACACCCCTGGTAAACCAATTGACCAATTTCATCGTCGTGTAGCGAGCGGTAATAATCGTTTTTTGTGTAATGAGTCATATTATCAGGTTTTAAACATTCAAATATATTATATTCTGAAAAACACAACCGTTAAAAACCTGACAACTACACTCTAAACAAAACAATAAACCTTACATTAATAATTAAAACAACTGAAATACAAATTATAACAAATAATAAAAACACTACAACAGAATGCAAGATAGCTCAAGAATCCTAACTCAAATGGTTTCAAGATGATTTACCAACCGGACTGAGTGATTCAGATGAAGTTTTTTTCTTAGACGTACGCGGGCAATTTCCACACTTTTGGGAGTAATGTTGTTCAGGCCCGCAATTTCTTTACTCGAAAGCCCCAACTTTAAACAGGCGCACAATTTTGTTTCTTTCAGGGTCAGCTTTGGATATTTTACCATTAGACGGTCAAGAAATCCGGGGTGCAGTTTTTCCAACTGAACTGCTATCATTTCCCATTCAACAGGAGCCGGAGTTACCTCTTTTATTGTTGCCAGTAATTCTTTCAGTTTTGGATCTGCCTGTTTATTATTTTCCTGAATAATTTTGTCCAGATTTTTTGACACAAGCGATATCAGTTCATTTTTTTGAGAGAGTTGCAATAAAACTCCAAGCATTTCACGTTCCTTCACATCCAGTTCCGATTTCAGCCGCTGGCGGGTCCGGCTTTCCAGTTTTTGGCCGGCAGACAAATTGTGAATATGCCCCATGGCACGCTTCAACTTTGTATTATCATGCACCGATGCGCGGATTCCAAGATACCGCCCCTGCTTGTCGTACACGCCCCTGATGCTCAGCGAGCACCATCTGATTTGCCGGGTTCGGGTGAGAATTCTGAATTCCAGCGACTGATTAATAATCAACTGGTCGAGCGAACGTTTCAGAAAATCATCGAATTTTCCCTGGTCATCCGGGTAAACCAAAAGCTCTGAAAGTGAAGGCGCGGCAAGAATCTGATTGGCAGCATAACCGGTAAGGTCCTGGCTCGACGGAGAACAATAGGCAAGTTTGCCATCCGGTTCTATCCACAATTCCCAGCCAAAAGTAAAATCTGCAATCCGCTGGTAAAACAACCGTTTTTCCCGCTCTTCTTCCAGCAATGCATTTTTTTCTTCCAAATCAATATTTAATTCAGAACATTTCTGCTCCAACTCCCGGAGTTGTTTTTCAATTTCACGGTTACTTTCTTGATTGGCCATTTGCAACCTTATTATTATTCACATTTCAGATTTCAAAATAATGAGATAAAAGTAAACAATCGGAAATTAACCGGCAAACACCAAGGATAACTAAACATAATATTTTCAAATAAGCCAAGAAAAACCCCGGGACCTCTGCCCCGGGGAAAAAAACCAAAAATCAACTAACCTTTAAACCGCCTGGCGACTTCGTCCCAGTTGATGAGGTCCCAGAAAGCATTTACATAATCCGGACGTTTGTTTTGATATTTCAGGTAATACGCATGTTCCCACACGTCAATTCCCAAAACGGGTGTTCCCTGAACATCCGCAACATCCATCAGCGGATTATCCTGATTGGGCGTG
>CAYUBV010000194.1:0-5488 GCA_964443035.1 uncultured Tangfeifania sp. | reverse complement strand
TTTTTACCCGGTCTAACAAAATGGGGGCAAACAATATAATCAGAAGTATTACAAGGAATTTTAATACCGGATTGGTAAGCGGGAGTGAGGTATCTATAGTATTAAGAAGGAGAATCATATATTTTATTTCTGAGCCAAATATAAAAAAGGGAAATTTATAAAATCTTTATATTACTGCAAACATACCTTACAAAACCTTTATAAAATCCTTTGCTAATTTGCTATTCTGCCAAAACCCATGTTGATAATCACAGAGTCAGGGATCGGTTACAGGGTTGGAGAATAGAAAATTTCTTTTCATCATTGGTACTATTCCCTCCAGAATGCCGGGGAAACAAGCATTATCACCGCATAAATTTCGAGCCGCCCGATAAGCATCAGCAACGTGAGCAATATTTTGGCGATATCAGACAGGTGCGCAAAATTGGCGGCGGGCCCAACCGTTCCGATTCCCGGGCCAATTCCGGCCATGGCAGTGGCTACCGAACCTGCTGCGGTTTTTCCGTCTAAGCCGGTTAATGCAAGCAGCAGAAAGCCGATGAAGAAAATAGCAATGTACGTTGTGGTAAAGGTAAGTATGGATTGATTGGTTTTATCGCCCATGGGGATATTGTTTACTTTTAGGGGAAAAACGGCATTGGGGTAGTTTATTTCGCGAAATGTACGGTGGATATTTTTAAAGAGAACCAAATGCCGGGCCATTTTTATGCCACCGGCAGTTGAGCCTGTGCTGCCGCCCAAAAACATGGCCAGGAAAATAATTATCCACGCATATTGCGGCCAGAGCAGGTAGTCGGCCGTGGCATAACCGGTGCAGGTTACAATAGAAACAACCTGGAAAAATGCTTCCCGGAAAGCAGTTTCCAGGGGCTTGCCGGTTTTCAGGAAAAGAATCAGGGTAATAATTGCCCCGATTGCAAAAACAATAAGCAAATAGAATTTCACTTCCTCATTTTGTCCGGCTTTTTTAAACTGACGTTTCAGCAGGAAGTAATGTACAATAAAATTGGTGCCTCCAAGAAGCATAAAAGCCATTACTACATACTGAATGTAGGGTGAATAACCGGCTATGCTGGTATTCCTGGGTGAAAAACCACCCGTGGCCACGGTGCCAAATGAATGGCACACACTTTCAAAAAGGTTCATTCCTCCCAAAAGCAGCAGCAGGGTTTCCAGAATTGTCATGGTCACATAAATAAAAAGTAACCGCTGACCGACCGATTTTATGCGTGGTTGTATTTTTTCCTGGAAGGACGATTCGAGGGTAAACAAATGATACCCTCCAATATGCAGCGAAGGCATAACAATAATGAAGAGTACAATAATTCCTATTCCTCCAATCCAGTGGGTGAGACTCCGCCAAAATAGTATCGATTTTGGCAGCGATTCTATATCGGTAAGAATGGAAGACCCGGTAGTGGTGAATCCGGAAACAGATTCAAAAATTGCATTCGGAAAGTGAGGAATGGAGCCGGAAACAAGGTAGGGAAAACTGCCGACCAGCGCAACAAAAAACCACGACAAGGTTACCGACAGGTAGGCTTCACGTTTCCCCAGTTCTGCTTTATTATCATATATAGGAGTCAAAAAATGAAATATCCCTCCAAGCAGTGTGGCGGCAAATATAGTCACTATGTATGGCCACACTGATTCATTATAAATTAAGGCAACCCCAACACACAATACTAACGACAATGCAACAATGAAAAGATTACGGCTTATTACTTTAAAAACAATCCCTGTATTAAACATTCTGGTTGTTATTATTAATTATGAGTAAACCGGAAGTGTAAAAAAGAAACGGCTTCCTTTCCCGATTTCACTTTCTGCCCAAATACGTCCGTTTTGCTTTGTTATAAACTCCTTTGAGATAGCCAGCCCCAGTCCTGTGCCTTCTTTTTCAGAGCCCGGCACCTGAAAATATTTTTCAAAGATTTTCTCCATGTACCTGTTTTCAATGCCTTTCCCAAAGTCCTGAACTATAAAAACAACTTCTCCATTCCGGAGAGATGCGCTAACAATTATCTCGCTTTCTTCGTCGGAATGCCGGATGGCATTATTGATCAGGTTTGATAAGGTGAAAGCTGTTTTTTCGCTGTCGGCAAGCACCGGCGGCAAGTTCAACTCTGTTTGAAAATGTATATTGATATTTTTCTCCTGCGCCTGGTTGGCTGATGTTTCTTTGATGTAACCGAACAAATCTTTCAGATCAACTTTCTGGGTATTCAATGTAATGTTTCCGGTTTCGAGCCGGGCCAGATCCAACAGCTCAGAAGTAATCGTAAGCATTTTGTTCGATTCCGATTTCAGGGCGCCCACAATTTCTTTTTGCTCCGGGTTAAGTTCGCCTATGCGTTTGTCATCCAGAAGTTTCAGGTTTAACCTCAGCGACGAAATGGGGGTTTTTAACTCATGCGAAATGGTAGCCATAAAATTTGTTTTGGCTTCGTCCTGCTCCAAAAAGTGGGTTATATTTTTTAAAACAATGACTACACCTACCCTGATGGGGGCTTTTTCTCCTGTTTTGGTGATTTTTACGTCGAGTATTTCCCTGGAATAATATTTTATTTTCTTGCCCGACAGAATTCTTAAAGGTTTAAATTCTTTATATCCTTCTTTTGTTTTATTCGAAATATCATTTAGCAAAACCCTTAGTACCTGATTTTGAGAGGCGATTTCGGGAGCACTTTTACCCAATATTTCCGATTCAACCACATCCAGAATTTCACATGCATTTGTATTTGAGAAAATGATTTCATCTTTTTCGTTGAGACCGATTATGCCATCTTTCATGTTGTTAATGATAGTAGCAATCCGTTTTTTCTCAAAAAGCAGTTCAGATAAATTGCTGTGTTCATATTCATCGAGTTTGGCCGCCATGGTATTAAAGGCAGCGGCTACTTCGCCAATTTCATCGCGCGAATGAAAATTCAGCCGCTGGCTGTAATTCCTGTTTGCAATTTCCTTAATGCTCCGGGTAAGTTCGGTCAGCGGCCGTGTGATGCTTCTCGGGAAAAAGACAAAGAAATAGGCCGCAATCAGAAAACAAAACGTACCGGCAATGGAAATCATAATAAAAGCCCTGTTGGCGGTATTTCTCAGAAGTCCGTTTTTGTGGCTGATGGCATTCATGTTGGTGTCCCACAATTTTACAATAAGGTTGTGGGTGAGTGTATAATCGGGAATCAATTCTCTGAAAAACCGGCTGGAATTGTTGTTGCTGGTATTTTGTATTTTTTCAAAAGCAGAAAGGTAATTGTTGTAGGCACTTTTCAGGTCGAAAATGATTTCCTGTTCGCCCTCTTCTGTAATGTTGTTTTCAACGGCATTTAAATGTTCGTTGAAAATGCTGAGATTTTGTGAATAAACTGCTTTGTTAAATTGTCCTTCGCTGGCAAAAAAGTACTGAATCTGCTGGTTTTTTATTTTATCGAGCGACTGAATCAAAAATTTTGTAGATTCAACAGTCTGGTAATTTTCTTTCAGCATTGCTGCTGAACGGCTCGACAGGTTGTAAATAAAATAGCCTCCAATCAGCCATAGCAACACAATCATAAAGAACAGAAACCCAAATCCGGAAAACAGCTTTTGTTTTAAACTATAATGTGCCATTTTTATTCATTTAAAATAACTCTGCAAATTACGACTTTGCCCTCATTGCGCTGCTATTTAAATTTTAGTTGTTTTCATTCGGTTAACAAATGATAACAGATCTTATTTTCAAATGACATACCATTATGAACTGCCGGCAAAAATTAAATCTCAATTTGCAGGCTGTCAGGTTTTTAAAAATGAAGGTTTTTCGACTCTTCAGCTATTTGCCGGAATTTGTGTTTTATTTTGAAAGGGTAGCCTTCTGTTTTGAAAGGATTTTTATTTCAGATTATATTGTTCAATTTTCCGGTATAAAGTAGGAACTCCTATGCCGAGTTTTTCTGCTGCTTTTGTTTTGTTTCCATTGGTAAAATCGAGCATGCGGGCAATGTGATTTTTTTCAACCTCCGAAAGCGTGGAATTAATTGTGGCCGGCTCAGCTCCGGTGGGGTAAAGAATTTCGAAAGGAAGCAAACTGATGCTTAATTTTCCTTCGTCAGTTAAAATAATTGCTCTTTCAATCACATTTTTTAATTCACGGGAGTTTCCCGGCCAGTAATAGGACTGTAATTTCTGAAGAAACTTTTCAGATATTTTTTCAATTTTTTTATTTATCTGTGCCGAATAAAGAGAAACAAATTGCTCAACAAGCTGCGGAATATCTTCTGTCCTTTCTCTGAGCGGTGGAATCGTGAATTTAAATACTGACAACCGGTAATACAAATCGGTTCTGAAATTGCCTTCCCGGGCATCGCGGTGCAAATCGCGGTTAGTTGCTGCAATAATCCGCACATTTACTTGTGTTGGTTTGGTGTCGCCTATTTTTGTGAAGGTGTGTTCCTCCAATACGCGCAAAAGTTTTGCCTGCAATTCAGGGGGCATTTCACCAATTTCATCCAGAAACAGCGTACCTTCATGGGCTTCTTCAAATAACCCTTTTTTGTCGTAGGCCGCTCCGGTGAAAGCTCCTTTTTTATGCCCGAAAATTTCAGATTCGAGCAGTTCTTTGGGGAAAGCGCTGCAATTAACAGCAACAAATGTTTTGTTTTTTCGTGAACTGGCATTGTGAATCGACTGTGCAAACAATTCTTTTCCGGTACCGGTTTCACCTTCAATAAGAACTGTTGAATCTGTTGGAGCAACTTTTTGAGCCAGTTTAATGGTTTCCTTAATTGCCCGCGAATTTCCGGCAATCCGTTCGAAGCTGTAACGTGTTTCAAGTTTGTTTTCCAACTCAACCAGCCGTCGGTTCATTTTTGCTTTTTCCACGGCTTTTTCCACGGTTACAAGTATTTGCTCATCTCCGTCGCCTTTGGTGATGTAATCAAAAGCTCCCTTTTTCATGGCAAAAACCCCATCGTGAATGGTTCCGTAGGCGGTAAGCAGAATAACCTCGGCCAAATCATTTGTTTTTTTTATTCTGTCGAGAACTTCAAGTCCGTTTATATCCGGTAATTTTACATCGCAAATTACCAGCATAATATCTTTTACTTCATTCAGTATTTTCAATCCACGAAAAGCATTCCCGGCCTGGTAAACCTCATACCCCTCCAGTTCAATAATTCTTGAAAGTGCTTTCCTAAGTTGAGCTTCATCATCAATTACCAACACTTTTTGTTTCATACATGCAATTTTAATGTAAAATTACACAAATACTCAATTTGCTTCCTTTAAAGATATAATTTTAAATGACTATAAATTTAGATTTAGATGGAATGAACAATTGAATCGTTGATCGTTTTTATGAAGTTAGTTCTTTAAAATTACTCGGTATAAGAAAATCCCTTTAATTGTGGTTTAGACTTTCTTCATCTGTCTTAACCGGGATTTTTGTGATTCCCCTGATTGCCGCGATTATTCTCTAAAATTGTCTTAACCGGGATTTACCCTGATT